>DATFDC010000074.1:0-4714 GCA_035252415.1 Solirubrobacteraceae bacterium | reverse complement strand
GCCCATCCCCTCGACCCGCTCTCGGCCGATGAGCTCGAGCGGGTCGTCGACATCGTCCAGCGCCATCCCGACTACCGGTACGGGATGCGCTTCGGGTCGGTGGGACTGAACGAACCTGGCGTGGCGGCGCTGAGTGCGGATTCACCACCGCCGCGGAGCGCCGAGGTCGTGCTGATCGACAATACGTCCCGCGGGAGCTTTCTGGTGGACGTCGATCTCGGTGCTCGGCTCGTCCGAGAGTGGCAGAAGGTCGAGGGTCAGCCGGCGATCGCGCCCGACGAGTTCGCCGAAACAGAGCTTGCCGTCAAGATGGACGGCCGCGTTCTGGAGGTGCTGCGCCGGCGGGGCCTGGATCTCGAGGAACGCTCACAGATCAACGTCGATCCGTGGTCGTCCGGCTACTTCGGCGCGCCCGAAGAACGCGACCGGCGAATCGCTCGGGCTCTGATCTACGTCAAGCACGGGCTCGAAGACAATCAGTACGCGCACCCGGTCGACGGTGTCTCGGCAGTCGTGGACCTGAACGACCAGGAGATCGTCGCGATCGAGGACGACGCGGTGCTGCCGGTCCCCCAGCAGTGCGCGAACTGGGCGGCGAGCTATCAGGAGCGCTTCCGCACCGATATCAAGCCGCTCGAGATCGTCCAGCCCGAGGGGCCCAGCTTCACCGTCGAGGGAAACTTCGTGCGTTGGCAGAAATGGCAGTTCAGAGTTGGCTTCACGCCTCGGGAAGGGCTCGTACTGCACCAGGTCGCCTACGACGACGATGGGGAGCTCCGCTCGCTGTTCCATCGCATATCGGTGGCGGAGATGACGGTCCCGTACGGCGACACCGCGTTTTGGCAATACCGCAAGAACGCCTTTGACATCGGCGAGTACGGCGTCGGCATCCTCGCGAACAGTCTGGAGCGCGGCTGCGACTGCCTCGGCGAGATCTATTACTTCGATTCGTCGTACATCAATGCGTTCGGTGAGCTGATGCCTATTCCGAATGCGATCTGCATGCACGAGGAAGACGACGGGATCCTGTGGAAGCACTATGACTTCAGGACCGACAAGACCGAGGTCCGGCGCTCGCGCAAGCTGGTCGTCTCGTTCATCGCCACGGTCGGCAACTACGAATACGCGTTCTACTGGCACTTCCGCCAGGACGCCTCGATCGAGTGTGAGATCAAGGCCACGGGCGTGGTCCAGACCGGCGCGCTGCCCGACGGGGAGACGGCGAAGTACGGGACGATGCTGATGCCGAACCTGTACGGATCCAACCATCAGCATCACTTCTGCGTGCGGATGCACGCCGCGATCGACGGCGAGCACAACCAGGTGACCGAGGTTGACACGGTCGCGGACCCGACTGGACCGTTGAACCCGTACGGCAATGCCTTCTACACCAAGCGCACCACGTTCGAACGGGAGTCCGAGGCACAGCGCAACGTCGATGTGGCGGCGTCGCGCTACTGGATCATCCAGTCATCGCGGCGTAAGAACGGCATGGGGTACCCCACCGGGTACAAGATCGAGCCGGGTGAGTCCGCGCCGCCGTACGCGCAGCCGGGTTCGAGCCTGCACCAGCGCGCCGGTTATCTGTGGCACAACCTGTGGGTGACACGCTTCGACGAATCGGAACGGTATCCGGCGGGCGATTTCCCCAATCAGCACCCGGGTGGCGACGGCCTGCCGCGCTGGGTCGAGCAGGACCGACCGATCAAGGACGAGGACATCGTCGTGTGGCACGTCCTCGGCCATCACCACATTCCGCGCGCCGAGGATTGGCCGGTGATGCCGGTGGCGAAGCTCGGCTTCAAGCTCAAGCCGGTCAACTTCTTCGACCGCAATCCCGCGCTCGACGTGCCGCCGAGTGCGTCGGCGCATCACAGTGACGACTTCTGCGAGCACTGCTCGGACGGGTGACGGCTCGCCTACGCGCTACCGCTACGGGCCTGAGCGCGATCATTTCGGCGATCTGTACCTACCGGCGGGACCCGGGCCCCATCCCGTAGCGCTCGTCATCCACGGCGGGTGCTGGCGTGCGTACTGGCAACTCGACTTGATGGATTCGCTGTGTCGTGATCTCGCTTCGCGCGGGATCGCGGCGTGGAACGTCGAGTACCGGCGGCTTGGGCAGGGTGGCGGGTGGCCGATGTCGCTGATTGACGTCGGCGCCGCGACCGACCTCCTGGACCTGCTCTCCGCCCGTTATCCACTCGACCTTGCGCGGGTGGTTGCCGTTGGCCATTCGGCTGGGGGTCATCTGGCGCTCTGGGCGGCCGCGCGACATCGACTGGCTGTTGGTGCCCCGGGACTCGATCCGGTGGTCCGCGTTGGGACCGTGCTCGTCCTCGCGGGCATTTCGGATCTACGCGAGGGCTATCGGCAGGGGACCTGTGATCACGCGGTCTATGAGCTGCTCGGCGGATCGCCCGAGTCGGTGCCGGAGCGCTACGCCCACGCCTCGCCGGCCGAGCTCCTGCCGCTCGGAGTGCCGCAGGTGCTGGTTCACGGCAGC
Source organism: Solirubrobacteraceae bacterium (assembly GCA_035252415.1). Lineage (GTDB taxonomy): Bacteria > Actinomycetota > Thermoleophilia > Solirubrobacterales > Solirubrobacteraceae > Palsa-465. The sequence continues at coordinate 2,208 of DATFDC010000074.1, read as the reverse complement.
GCGGACGAAGACGTCGATCCCTCGATCACCGACCTGTACGCGGACCGAGCCCGCGTCTCCGGTGATCAAATAAATTCGATACGACTCGAGGGGTTTGATCATTTCGATGTGATCAACCCGGAGTCGGCGATCTGGCAGGCGGCGGTCGACGCCGTGCCTGCGTTCAGACGCTGATCACAGCGCCGTCGGAGGCAGCGTCTAGGCCGATCTCGCCTCCGGACACGCGAGCAAGCATCTCGTCGCCCATATGGGTGATCACGATTCGTTCACACTCGAACTCGGAGCGATGCTGCATGAGCGTCTCGTAGTCGAGGTGGCCGGGCGCTTTCGTATCGAAGAAGTTGCACTCGCACACGAACAGATCGGCGCCGCTTGCCAGCTCCGGCAGGGTTTCGGTCCACTCGGTGTCGCCGGAGTAGGCGATGACCTTGCCGGCGTACTCGATCTTCAGCCCGTGGGGTTCGGTCTGCGGCGTGTGGCGGACCGGGTACGCGGTGATCCGCGCCGGACCGAAGTCCTGCGTCGCGCGGTCCGCGTATTCGACGATCTTGGTCTCGAATTGTCGCTCGACATCGAGGGCGCCCGGATACAGCGCCTCGAAGGCGTCGGCAAAGCGCTCGCGTGTGTGGGTGGGGCCGACGATGTGGAGCGGTCTGGTTCGCTTGGCGAACTGCCCGTCGAGGACTAGCCAGGGCAGCCCGCCGAAGTGGTCGCCGTGAAGATGGGTGAGGGCCACGTGCCCGATCGAGGACGGGTCGATGCTCGCCCGCTTCAGCGCGATCAGCGCGCTCGCGCCGCAGTCGATGAGCAGCGGCTCCTCGCCGTCGGCTTCCAGGTGAAAGCAGGTGTGGAAGCGCCCGCCGCCGGCGAAGGCGTCGCCGGAGCCGACGAAAGTGAGGCGAGCGGTCACAGGCGCTTCTCGAACCAGTGATCGGCGAACGGCTCGTCGTTGAACGGCGGGACCTCGACGTAGACCACTGACCGATACAGCGCCATGGCCTCGACCAGCGTCGCGCTGGTCTCGATCGTCGCGGTTGACGCGCCGGCGCGGACCGCGTCCCGCTCGAGCTCGGCGAGCAGGCGACGGGCGATGCCAAGCCCGCGGGCATTCTCGGCCACCCACATCCGCTTGATCTCCGATGGGGCGCCCGGATGGTGCTTGACGCCACCACAGCCGACCGCGTCGCCGTGGCGGTAGGCGACGAGGAAGAGGCCGGCGGGTGGGGTCATCTCATGCGGCTCGGCGGACACGCCCTTGGCCGGGTCAAAGCCGCGTTCCGAGCGCCGGTTGAGCTCCGCGACGTACGCGGCGATGCAGCGCTGGGCGTCTGGTTCTGCGGGATCGACCCGGCGGATGTCGATCTCGGAGGCGGTCAGGAGTCGCTTGACCGTCCGCATTGCCGTGATCAGCTCGTCGCGGTCGGCGGGCTGAAGCGGGTCCAGCAGCGACGCGGCCAACTCGTCGCTGCGCCGGCTGAGGATCTGGAGCTCCGATCGCCCCCGCGGTGTGAGCCGGGCCACCCGCACGCGGCGATCGGCCGGGCTCGGCTCCACGGTGGCCAGGCCGGCGGCCTCGAGCGCTCGCAACAGCCGGCTGGCGTGGCCGGCATCGAGCCCGAGGCGCGCGCGGAGCGACCTGACCTCGCAGCCGGTCACCCCAATCTCCCACATGAGCCGATCCTGGCCGAGCGGCCGACCGCTCCCGAGATAGCGATCGTTGAGGGCGCCGATGCGTTGGGTCACGACGCGATTGAAGCTGCGGACGTGCGCGATGTCGGCGGTGGCGTGGGCGATTGTCTGACTCTAGTCAGAGAATGGCGGCCGGTCAAGCGATCCGCTTCTCGAACCAGAACGCCGCGACCGGGTTGCCGTTGTAGTCGGCGATCCGTTCGTAGCCGCTGGAACTGAACAGTGCCACCGATGCGGGCTGCTTGGCGCCCGTGTCCAGGCGGATCGTGTCGTAGCCGGCGTCACGGGCGGCTGCCTCCAGCCCACTGAGCAGGGCTCGGGCGGCGCCCGCACCCCGGACCTCGGGCACGACGTAGATCCGTTTGATCTCGGCCATCCGCTCGTCGAGCCGCTTGAGTCCGGCGCACCCCACGGGTTGACCGTACCGCCGCGCGACCACCCAGCGACCGCCGGGAGGCTCGACGTCGCGCGCGTTCATTTGTGGCGGGACGTCTGGCGACCACTCCGGATACATCGCCC
>DATFDC010000073.1:0-12485 GCA_035252415.1 Solirubrobacteraceae bacterium | reverse complement strand
ACCGACGGTGCGTTCGTCGACAAGGACTTCGCGAAGTCCCACCACCTGCTGGTGTGCTCGCCGTTGGCGGTCGAGACGCCGAGCGGCCGCACGCTGAATCTCAAGGTGCTCGGGATCACCAACCCACCCAAGGGCGGCTCGCCGTACGGCCCCGTGACGATCTCCCAGCAGGTGTTCGACTCCCTGTACCAGAACCCCCAGAACCTGTTCACGCTCGTGAAGATGGAGGGCGGGGTGACCGACGCGAACACCCACCGGCTCGACGCGGCGCTGTCGGGCTTCCCCGACGCCAAGGTCCAGAACCGCACGCAGTTCATCAACAACCAGCTGTCCGGGCTGAACACGCTGCTGAACCTGCTCTACGTCCTGCTCTCGCTGTCGATCGTGGTCAGCCTGTTCGGCATCGTCAACACGCTCGTGCTGACCGTGTTCGAGCGCACCCGCGAGCTCGGCATGCTGCGCGCGGTCGGCGTGAGCCGCCGTCAGGTCCGGCGCATGATCCGCCACGAGAGCGTGATCACCGCGCTGCTCGGGGCCGCGTTCGGGATCCCGCTGGGCATCCTGCTCGCGCTGATGGTCGGTGGCGCGATCGGTTTCGCCGCGTTCACGATCCCGGTCGGCACGCTGATCGTGTTCATCATCGCCGCGATCATCGCGGGGCTGATCGCCGCGATCTGGCCCGCCCGGCGCGCCGGCAAGCTGAACGTGCTCGAAGCCCTTTCGTACGAATAGGGGCCGCCTGCGGCGGCGTCCCTGGGGCCGTTCCGCCGGGCGTCCATGCCCGGCGGGGCCCGCGTCCCGTCCGGATGGGGACACGGCCCCAGGGACGCCGAGCGAAGCGAGGCCCAAGACTTTGGCGCTGGACATGACACATACGGGCGTGGAGCGCCAAAGTCCGTTAGGCGGGCACGTTCTGCAGCCGGACCTGACCGCGCGCGACCAGCTTCCCGTCCTCGGGCCGGCGGATCTCGACCTGCCACAACTGCTGGGTGCGGCCCTGGTGGATCGGCGTCGCCACCACGTCCAGGCGCCCGCCGCGGTGCGGTCGCACGAAATCGGTGTGGTTCGAGACTCCGACCGCCTGCATGCCCTGGCCCTTGATCGCCTCAAACGCACCGGTGGTGGCGAACGACTCGATCGCGGTCGTGTACAGGCCGCCGTGGATGAGGCCCCAAGGCTGGTGGTGGCGCTCGTCGGCCGCGATCGAGCCGGTGACCCGGGTCGGGCCGCGCTCGTCGAACGCGATCTCCAGTAGCTGCATGAACTCGCTGGTCATGGCACGGATTCCACCGCGACCACCGGCGCCGTCGCGGAGGCGCGCCGGTCCACGAGGAGCAACAACCCTACGACACCGCCGGCCAGCGAGATCGCGGCGGTCACCACCCAGGCGCGCTGGTAGGCGGCCAGCGTGGCCGCCGGCGACCCCGGCGAGCCGAGCACGGCGATGAACACCGCGACCCCGACGGCCAGGCCGACCTGGCGCAGCATGTTGACCACCGCCGAGCCGGTCGCGAACGAGGTCGGCGGGAGCGACGAAGCCGCCGTGGCCATCAGCGTGGGGAGGGTGAGGCCCACGCCGATGCCAGTCAGGATCAGGCTGCCGAGCACGTCGCCGACGTAGTCTGACTCGAGCCCGGTGGCCAGGGCCGCCCAGACCATCCCGGCGGCGTAGATCGCCGAGCCGGCGGCGATCACGGGCGCCGGGCCGAACCGGTCGATCAGCCGCCCGGCGACCAGAAACGACATGACCGGCACCATGATCGGGCCGGGGACGATCGAGACGCCCGTGGCCAGGGCCGACCAGTGCCAGACGTCCTGCGCCCACAGCACCCGAGACAGCAGCATCGCGCCGAACGCCATCGAGAAAAGGACCGCGACCGCCGAGGCGCCGGTGAACGGGCGGACCCGGAACAGCGCGCGGTCGATCAGCGGGTTGCCATGCCGAGCCGTGTGCGCGGCGAACAGCGCGAGTCCGAGGACCGCGAGGGCCAGCACCCCGATCGTCCGGTCCCCGCCCCAACCCCAGCTGCCGCCCTGCACCAGCCCGAGCGTGAGCGCCCCGACGCCTCCGGTGATCAGGAGCGCGCTGAGCGCGTCGGGCCGGCGCACCGGGTGGCCGGGGACCTCGGGCAGCAGGCGCCAGCCGGCCACCAGCGCGGCCAGGCCGATCGGCACGTTGACCAGGAACACCCACCGCCAGTTGGCCTCGACCAATACGCCGCCGACCGCCGGCCCGAGCGCGGCGGCAAACCCGCCCACCGCGGTCCAGGCACGCACCGCGCCGTAGCGGCGCTCGGCCGGGAAGCTGGCCAGGATCAGGCCCAGCGAGGTCGGCGTGAGCAGCGCGCCCCCGGCCGCCTGAAGGACACGGAAGGTCACCAGCATCGGGAGGCTGTCCGCTGCCGCGCAGGCCGCCGAGGCGGCGACGAACACGCCGACCCCGACGAGAAAGCCGAGCTTGCGGGGATAGCGGTCGGCCAGGCGGCCGAACAGCACGAGCAGCGCCGCGTACACGATCGCGTAGGCGTTCAACACCCACGACAGGCCGCCGAGCCCGTGGGCGCCGAAGTCCCTGGCCATCTGCGCCAGCGCGACGTTGACGATGAAAAGGTCGAGGCTGGCCAGCACGACGCCGGCGCAGACGATCACGAGCACGAGGTTGGGTGAGGTGGCGGCAGAGCGCTGACTTAGCTTGGGCATAGCCAGCACCCTACCACACTGGCTAAGGCAGGCAGAAGTCAGCTACCATTGAACCCATGACCAGCACCGTCCGTCTCACCGGAGCGCTCGAGCCACGCTCGGGCTGGAAGGCCGAGCGCTGCACGATCGCCAAGTCGCTCGACGTGGTCAGCACCCGCTCGGCCCTGCTGATCATGCGCGAGGCGTTTTACGGCACGACCCGGTTCGACGACTTCGCCGAGCGGGTGGGGATCAGCGAGCCGGTGGCCGCGGCCCGCCTGCGCGAACTGGTGGAGGAGGGACTGCTCGAACGCGAGGACTACCGCGAGCCCGGGCAGCGGACCCGTCAGCAGTACCGCCTCACGCCCAAGGGCGCCGATCTGTTCCCGGTCCTGGTCGCGCTGATGAAGTGGGGGGACCGGTGGCTGGACGACCGGGGCGGGCCGATCGAGTTGGTTCACCGCGATTGCGGCGAGCCGGTGAGCGTGTCCCTGCACTGCGCCGCCGGCCACGAGGTGGCGAGCGGCGAGATCGACGTGGCTCGACGCGGCTAGTCGTCGAGGAACGACGTGAGCGCGGGGGCCGCGCTGGCCGGCTCGTCGAGCAGGAACAGATGCCCGGCGCCCTTGACGATCTCCAGGCGCCCATTGGGGAGCGAGTCGGCCAGATAGCGGCCGTTGGCCAGCGGCACGACCGGGTCGCGATCGCCGTGCAGGACGAGCGCCTGGTGGGAGACCGTCCGGATCCAGGGGTGGCTGCTCCAACCTGACAGCGCGTAGAGCTGGTACAGGTAGCCCAGCGCGCTCGGCGGCTGGACCAGGCGCTTCTCGAGCCCGGCCCGGAGCGCCCGGGGATCGCGTGCGGTCTGCCCACCGGCGATGATCGGCAGGATCAGCTCGGCCAGCTGCCGGTTCCAGTAGCGGGCCGGGGTGAGCATCAGGGTCGTGACGATCGGATCGGGCGGGACGCTCGGCAATCCCGGCGTGGTCGCGCACAGGACCAGCCGGCGAATCCGTCCGGGGGCGCGATGAGCCAGCTCCTGGGCGACGATCCCGCCGAGCGAGTAGCCGAGCACGTCGAGCTGGTTGTGGCCGAGCTCGTCGAGCAGCTCGGTGACCAACCGGGCGAGCTGGGGCATGCGCAGCGGCCAGCGCGGCCGGGCCGAGCGCCCCGTGCCCGGGAGATCGAACGCGATCAGCTCGCGAGACGACGCCAGCTCGCGCACGAGCGGCTGCCACATCTCGAGGTTGGCCCCGAGCCCGTTGATCAGCAGCAGCGGCTCACCGGCGCCGATCCGAGCCACCCGTATCGAGGGCGCCGCGGCGGTGGCCACGAAATCGACCTTGGCCGCCGGCCACGGTTGGCTCCGCTTGCGTTCGTCCGTGCGTGCGCTCATCCCTGCCGAGATGGACTATATGCGGTGCCGCGGGCGGGAGCGCCAGGATTGCTACGCCGAGGTCGAGGCCTCGGGAGGTTGGTGGCGCTCGAGGACGCGCAGGATCGCCGCGTCGTCCACCCCGAGCTCGGCCAACGCCGGTCCGATCTGCTGATCCCGGGTGAGCGCGAGCAGAACGTCGCGCGGCTGCACGCCGTCCCGGCCGTCGTCGAGGGCTCGGGCGGCGGCGACCATGAGCAGCCGGCGCAGCCCGGCGCCGGGGCCGACCCGGATCCACTCCTCGAAGCCGTTCCCGCTCGGCGGCGGTGCGTTGGGCACAGCGGGCTCGGCTGCCGGCGCCGGGGGCGGGGACGCCGTCCGAATCACGGCTTCCCGGATCTGCTCCGACTCGGCGCCACAGTCGAGGAGGATCCGCGCCGAGACACCCTCACCCAGGGTCAGGACCGCCAGCAGGATGTGCTCGGTGCCGATGTAGTTGTGGCCGAGGCCGATCGCCTCTCGTAGCGACAGTTCGAGGACGTGCTTGGCCTCGGGCGTGAACGGCATCTGTCCGGACGTCACGGCCTGGCCGACCCCGACGATGCGCACCACCTCACCGCGCACGCGTTCGATCGTGATGTCGAATGACTCGAGGACCCGGGCCGCGATCCCATCGTGCGCGCGCAACAACCCGAGCAGGATGTGCTCGGCGCCGACGTGGTCGTGCTTGAGCGTCCGGGCCTCCTCTTGAGCGAGGACCACGACCTGCCGCGCGCGCTCGGTGAACCGCTCGAACAAGGACCTAGGATCCCACCGCCCGGGCGGGCAGGCAAGCTGCGACCGCGGGGGCGCCGCAGATAACACGATCCTCACACCGGGCGAGCCGAAGGCAATAGGCTGCGCCCGGAGCAACCTACGAGGAGGGAGCAATGGGGTTCAGTCGGCGGATGGTCGGGATCTGCGCCGCCCTGGCGTGCACGTTCGGGCTCGCGGCGATACCGGTCGCATCGGCAAAGTCAGGAGCGCGATCGCAGCCGGCGCACGGCGCGTCGTCCTGCGTGCTCGGCAACGGATCCGGCCGGATCAAGCACGTCATCTATCTCCAGTTCGACAACGTCCACCTGCGACGGGACAACCCCAACGTGCCCTCGGACCTGGAGCAGATGCCGCATCTGCTGAACTTCCTGAAGGGCAACGGCACGGTGCTGAACAAGCAGTACACGATCCTGATCTCGCACACGGCCGGCGGGATCCTCAGCTCGCTCACCGGCCTGTACCCGGACCGCCAGGGCATCACGGTCTCGAACTCCTACGACTACTACCAGCCGAACGGGATCCCGACGTTCAGCTCCGCGTTCAAGTACTGGACGTCACCCGTGTCGGCCACGGACACCCTGCCGAACCTGGTCAACGGCGACTCCGGCCAGCCGAAGACGACGCCGGCGCCATGGGTGTCCTACACGCGGGCCGGCTGCGACGTCGGCAACGTGTCGGTCGCCAACACAGTGCTCGAGAACAACTCGACTGCGCCGGGTGGCGACATCGCCAACGTCTACGGCAATCCCTCACCCGAGGCCTCCGAGCCGGCCGGGCTGCGCGCCACCGACTTCGAGGGCATCGCTGTGCATTGCGCCAAGGTCCAGACCAGCGTGTGCGACAACCAGTTCGGAAGCCCGCACGCCCGGCCCGACGTGCTGCCCGATGAACCCGGCGGCTACAACGGCTACAGCGCCTTGTTCGGCGCCAAGTACGTCGACCCGGCGATCACCGGTGGGAATGCCGCGGTCGATGACATGAACGGCGCCCCGATCACCGACCCGAGCGGCAACCCCGGCTTCCCCGGCTTTGACGGCATGAGCGCCGCGAACTCGCTCGGGTACGTGGCCCAGATGCAGGAGGCGGGCATCCCGGTGACCTTCGCCTACATCTCCGACGTGCACGACAACCACGCCGGCGGTGGCGCGTACGGACCCGGCGAGCAGGGCTATGTCGACGCGCTCAAGAGCTACGACGACGCGTTCGGCAAGTTCTTCGCACGGCTGGCCGCCGACGGCATCAACAAGAGCAACACGCTGTTCGTGGTCACCGCCGACGAGAACGACCACTTCGCCGGTCAGCAGGCGCAGAACTGCGACGGGGTGACCGTCCCGTGTCAGTACAACACGACGCCGGGGCAGGCGACCGGCGGCAAGCCGGTGCACGGGATCTTCGACCTGACCAACGGCGCCACCTCGACCTCGGATCCCTCGACCTGGAACGGACCGGCCACATGGCCGCCGGCCGGGATCAACGGGCCCCTCGTCGGCGAGGTCGGCTACAACATGAACTGGCTGCTGGGCTCGACCATCAACGGCTCGGGCTACGACATCTCGTTCGACTCGGCGCCCAGCTTCTACATCGACGGCCAGCCGCAGGCGGAGGACTCGAGCGGCAACGTCGTGCTCAATCCGACCCTGCGGGCGTTCGAGCGGAAGGCGGCGAACCTGAAGGCGTTCGACCCGTACATCGATTCGACGAAACTCACGCCGGTGGCGCGCTACCTCGTCGACGAGCCGACGCTGAAGGCCATCCACATGATCAACGCCGACCCGCTGCGGAGCATGTCGTTCACGATGTTCTCCCAGCCCGACTATTTCTTCGAGACGTTCAGCCCGTGTCCGACCGGACAGGGCTGTCTGAACGATGGCTTCGCGTGGATCCACGGGGACTACGACCCGAAGGACATCGGCCAGACGTGGCTCGGAGTCGTTGGGCCGGGCGTGCGCGACGGCGGCATCGACAACCGGACGTGGACCGATCACACCGACATCGTCCCGACGATGGACACCCTGACCGGCCTGCGCCCGGACTACACCCCGGACGGCCGTTCGATCACCCAGATCCTCAGTCAGCGCGTCGCGAGGGGTGACGACGGGCGCTCATCGCAGCTGCTCGGCGATTTGTACAAGCAGCTGGATGCGCCGTATGGCGCGTTCAATCACTTCCTGATCGTCGCCTCGACGAACGGGATCAAGTCAGACGACGCCACCTACCTGGCCACCGACGAGGCGATCCAATCGCTGGCCGCTCAGCGCGACGCGGTGGCGCTGCAGATGCGAGGTCTGCTGTACGGCACCGGACACGGCCACAGCGAACAGCTGATTCGTCAGGGGTTGCAGTTGCTCGGGCGCGCCTGGGCGCTGTCCCGCAGATAACGGCGGACTGCGGGGCCCGAGCCTGCTGCGGTGGGCTCGGGCCCTACCGCCGGCGGCGCCGGCGCGCCGCCGGGGGGAGCCGAGGCTTCGAGGCCGACGTCAGTCGCCGGACTCGTACTTGAACGAGATGCCGAGGCGCACGCGATAGTTGACCAGCGACCCGTTCTCGATCGTCACGTCCTGGCGGATCACCTCGGCCACGCGGAGATCGCGGACTGTCTTGGCGGCGGTCTCGACCGCGTTGCGTGCGGCGGCGTCCCACGACTCGCTGCTGACGCCGATCACTTCGGTGACGCGATACACGCTGTCTGCCATGCTGCGCTCCCTCGTTGGGTGAGTGGACTGCGCCGGACCCTACCGCGCCCGGGCCGAGCCGGGCAAATGCGGGTTGTGCTTCGATCCCGTGTATGGAGAGTGAGCGACAGGTCGGGCCGGCGCTGAGCTGGCAGCCGGCCCGGCGTCCCGAGCGAACCGTTTTGGAGGGTCGCCTCGTCCGCTTGCGTCCCATCGACGCGAGCGCTGACGCCGAGCCGCTGCATGCCGAGTCCTCCGACCCCGATCTCTGGACCTATCTCCCGAGTGGGCCTTACCGCGACCCCACCGAGTACCGCGAGCGCCTGGCCACCGACCAGCGCTCGGAGGGCCAGTTGTTCTTCACGCTTGTGCGCCTCGCCGACGAACGGCCGGTCGGCGTCGCGTCGTACCTGCGGATCACCCCGGAGCACGGCAGTATCGAGATCGGGCACATCTGGTTCGGCTCATCGCTGCGCCGCAGCAGCGCCGCCACCGAGGCGATCTACCTGCTCGCCGCCCACGCGTTCGACGAGCTCGGGTACCGCCGGCTGGAATGGAAGTGCGATGCGCTCAACCGAGCCTCGCGCGGGGCCGCCGAGCGTTTCGGCTTCGCGTTCGAGGGCGTATTCCGCCACCACATGGTGGTCAAGGGCCGAAACCGCGACACCGCCTGGTACGCGATCACCGACGACGAATGGCCGGCGATCCGCGATGCCTTCCAGGCGTGGCTGAGCCCCGAGAACTTCGACGATGCCGGCCGCCAGCGCCGCCGGCTCGGCGAGCTGACCGCGGCGGCGAGGGACAGTGTCGGCTGAGGACAACAAGCGCCTGGTCCGCAGGCTGGTCGAGGAGGCGCTGGCCCGGCACGACCCCGACATCGTCGACGAGATCGCCACCGGGGAGTTCGCCCAAGCGGCCAAGCGGTGGGTCAGCCCGTTCCGCGGCGCCTTTCCCGACTTCGAGATGGAGATCGTCGAGCTGATCGCCGAGGGCGACGCGGTCGTCGCCCATTTCCGCTGCTCGGGCACCCACCGCGGCGAGTGGCTGGGGGTGCCGGCCACCGGTCGGCGCTTCGAGAATGTCAACGAGATCTACATCTTCCGCGTCACCGACGGGAAGCTGTCCTCCGCCACCGGCGTCGAGGACAACCTCACGCGAATGCGCCAGCTCGGCATCCGCGCCACTGACTAGCCTCCCGGCCCACGATGGGGGGGACCTCGCCACCGTTCCGGATCCGCTTCCGGGTCCCGCTCACGCTGATTCCGCTCGTGGCCGGCGTGGCGGTGGCGGCGGTGCTGTGGAACCGGCAGGCCAAGATCGAGTTCTTCACCGCGGCGACGCACGTCCTGGCCATCGGCGCGGTCGGGATGGCCCTGACCGGCCGGTTCTTCCGCCTCGGGCGCCACCTCGACCAGGGAATCGCGGGTACCTACGTGCTGGTCAACGTGCTCGGCGTCCTGGTCGGCACGGGCCTCGGGCTGTTCTTCTCGTTCCGTGCCCTGGCCAACGGGCACTCGCAGACGCCCGACCTCGCGGTGACCGCCGGCGCGCTCGCGTCGGGAATCCTCGCGTTCGGAGTGCAGGCGCTGTTCGGGACGCCGGGCATGCGCGACGAGGAGCCCGACGGATCGACCGCCGTCCCCGAGCCGGAGTGAGGCCGCATCGGCTTCCAGACCGTGGCCTCAGCCGGGTCAGTGTGTGCGCTTGCGCCTGGCCCGGATGACCAGCCGGTCGACGATCATCCCGAGCACGAAGGCCAGCGCGATCACCACGATCAGCGGCGTCCGGCCGGTGGCGACCAGCCAGTGGACCTTCACATCGCCGAGGTTGAGCAGGGCGAACGCGGTGATCAGGGCCCCGATGACCCCGGCCGAGATCAGCCGCGCGCGCTCGCGGCGCTCAGCCGGCGGTCGACCGGGCGGGCGCTCGCCGAGGCTGGAATCCGGGGCTTGGGTCAACCCCTCGAAGTCCGTCCGTTCACTGCTCACGTCACGGTGGAGGGTACTCCTGTCACATTCATCCTCCGCGGCGTGTCAATCCGGTAGACCCATAGATCGAACCGGAGGATTCCAATCATGCAACCCCGTATCGAGAACCCCGCCCTTACCGTGCCCGGCGCCATGCCGGCCCTGCAGCGCCTCGGCAACGCCGTCCGCAAGGCCGGCCTGCCCGAGACCACGCTGTACCTGATCGAGCTGCGGGCCAGCCAGATCAACGGCTGCGCGGTGTGCGCCGACATGCACTCGCGCGAGCTGAAGGCCGCCGGCGAATCCGACGAGCGCATCTTCACGCTCGCCGCCTGGCGCGAGACCCCCTACTTCAGCGATGCCGAGCGCGCCGCGCTGGCGCTGACCGAGGCGGTCACCCGGCTCGCCGACCGGCCCGATGCGGTGTCGGACGAGATCTGGGAAGAGGCCGCCCGGCACTACGACGAGGCGCAGCTGGGTGCCCTCGTGGTCGCGATCGCCAGCATCAACGCCTGGAATCGCATCAATGCCGCGACCCGGCAGATCACCGGCGACTGGGTCGGCCAGTGGATCGCTCAGCCGGCCGGACAGGCGGCGTAGGCAATCGTGGCGATGGATGATCAGCAGTGGCTGGCCGAACGCTTCGAGGAGCACCGCCCGCGCCTGCGGGCGGTCGCCTACCGGATGCTGGGCTCGCTCAGCGAGGCCGATGACGCCGTCCAGGATGCCTGGCTGCGGGTCAGCCGAGCCGACACGAGCGAGGTCGAGAACCTCGGCGCGTGGCTGACCACGATCGTGGCCCGCGTGTCGCTCAACCTGCTTCGCTCGCGCAAGACGCGCCGCGAGGCGTCGCTTGACGTGCACGTCCCCGACCCGGTGATCGACCCGGTCGACGGCACCGACCCCGAGCACGAGGCATTGCTGGCCGACTCGGTCGGGCTGGCCCTGCTGGTCGTCCTCGAGACGCTGAGTCCCCCGGAGCGGCTCGCGTTCGTCCTGCACGACATGTTCGGCGTGCCGTTCGAGCAGATCGCGCCGATCGTCGATCGCTCGTCGGACGCCGCCCGGCAGCTGGCCAGCCGAGCGCGCCGCCGGGTCCGCGGGGCCGCCCCGGTGCCGGACGCCGACCTCGGCGCTCAGTGGAAGGTGGTCGAGGCGTTCCTGGCCGCCGCCCACGAGGGGAACTTCGACGCGCTGCTGGAGGTGCTCGACCCGGGCGTCGTCCTCCGGGCGGACGGCGGCGGCGTGGCCGATCTGTCTCGCCTGGTGCGCGGGGCGGAGGCCGTGGCGAGCTCGGCGACCACGTGGTCGCGCGTGGGGCTCGACCTGCGCCGGGCGCTGGTCAACGGCACGCCGGGCTTCGTCTCGCTGCGCGACGGGCAGCCGTTCTCCGTGGGCGCGGTCACGATCAGCGGGGGACGGATCGTCGAGATGGACATCCTGGCCGACCCCGAGCGCCTGGCCAAGCTCGACCTGACCCTGCTCGCCGGCTGACCGCCTGCTCGGGAGATTCGCCGACGTCCCGGAGGACGTTTACCCGAGCCCCTGCTCGAGCAGCGCGAGCGCGCGCTTGCCCTGCCTGACCACGTTTCGCGCGATGCGGCGATTCGGGACCTCAGCCAGCGCCTGGCGGTGGGTGTAGGCGATCAACGCGCGGTGAACGCCGATCAGCGCGTTGGCCATGACCCACGGCTCGGGATCATCCGGGGTCGTCCTGCGCTCCGCGGCTAGGAAGGCGGCGAGGGCGTCGGTGTAGCGGTCGAGGATCTCTCGCTGGCGAGCCAGCAGCGCCGGGCTACCGGTGATCAGCCGGGCGGTGGCGCGCATCCCCTCGGTGGCGGCCGGATCGTCTGAGGCGAGATACCCCCGGGGGCGCAGCACGAAGCGGCCGAACGCCTCGACGATCGTCTCGCGCTCGGCGCGGTCGCGGATCGCCTCGAGCAACTCCTCCTCGAAGACCTCCATCCGGCTGAAGACCAGATCCTCCTTGGTCGGGAAGTAGTTGAACACGGTGGCCTCGGAGACCTCCGCCTCGCGGGCGATCTCGGCCACCGGAACGTCGTCGAAGCCGCGCGCCAGGAACAGCCGCCGCGCCGCGTCGGCGATCTGCTGCCGCGTGCGCTGCTTCTTGCGCTCGCGAAGTCCGAGTTCCGTGCTCGACACCGACCGCATCCTAGTGGCTTGACTCATGGTGTCCCTAATGATAGGGTCACCCTAAATTTCATGGATCACGAAGATTGGGGTTGATCTGATGACTCGCAAGAATGGCGTTGCGTTCTGGGCGATCGTGCTGGCGATGCTTCCCGCCGTGCTCGATCAGACGATCCTGGCCACAGCGCTGCCCACGATCGCGTCCGACCTGGGGCGCCTGGCCGACGTTTCCTGGGTGGTCACCGCGTACGTGGTGGCGGCCGCAGCGACCGCTCCGCTCTGGGGCAGGCTCGGCGACCGCTACGGGCGCAAACTCGTCCTCGAGGTCTCGCTGGCCCTGTTCCTGGCCACCTCGGCCGTGTGCGGCGTGACCCAGAGCCTGTGGATGCTGGTCGTGGCCCGGGGGATCCAGGGTGCGGCGGCCGGCGGGCTGATGTCGCTGGCGCAGGCCGCGGTCGGCGATCTGGTCTCGCCGCGCGAGCGCGGCCGCTATCAGGGCTACATCATGGCCGTGTTCGCGGTCGCCGCCTCGCTGGGCCCGCTGCTCGGCGGGCTGCTGGTCGACCATGCGAGTTGGCGCTGGGTCTTCTACGTGAACCTGCCGATCGGCGCGGTCGCGCTGGTCGGACTGCATCTGCGCCTCCCCGCGGCCGAGCCCGGGACGGCGGGCGGCCGGCTCGACCTGCCCGGCGCCATCTTGCTGGCCGCCGGCACCATCGCCTTGATGCTGGCCTGCCTGTGGGGCGGACAGCGCTACGGCTGGGGCTCGCCTCCGATCATCGCGCTGCTGGCCGGGTCGGCCGTCCTGGGCGCGGCGCTGGCCCT
>DATFDC010000072.1:0-4288 GCA_035252415.1 Solirubrobacteraceae bacterium | reverse complement strand
CGCCGCGAGCCGGTTAGCGGCTCGCCACCAACTCGATCCGGTTGCCCCACGGGTCGGCCGTATAGAACCGGCGGGTGCCCGGGATCGCGTCGTCCCACTGCACGGGGCTGCCGGCCTCGGCCAGCCGCTCGGCCAGGCGATCGAGGTCAGCCGCCTGCACCGCGAGCGCCGGGTGGGCCTTGGCCGCCGGCACGAACGGTTCGGCGATCCCGACGTGGAGCTCGTGCGCACCGCAGGCGAACCACACGCCGCCGCGGGCCCGGAGCGCGGTTGGCTTGGTCAGCTCGGGCATGCCGAGCAACTCGCCGTAGAACCGGCGGGCGGCGTCCTCGCTTCCCGCCGGCGCCGCCACCTGGACGTGGTCGAGGCCGAGCAGCCGGACTGGTTCGGGCTGATCGCCGTGTCGCACGGTCCGCACGCTACTGCTCGGCCAGCCCTCCCCAGATCTCGGCCGACTTACTCGAGTCCCGCAGGGTGCGCCGCAGCTGGACGAACGCGATGGCTCCGAGGATCGCGGGGATGCCGAGCTGGAAGGTCCGGTAGATGACTACCGCGGCCGCCGCGTTCGACAACGGTGCGCCGTATAGGACCATCGCGCCGATCAGACCACCGTCGGTGCCGCCGACGCCGCCGGGCAGCGGGATCAGGCCGCCGAGCTGTCCGACCACGTATCCGAACACGAGTGGACCGACCGGCGGCGTGGCGCCGCATGCGGCGAAGGCGCAGGCGAAGGCCAGGATGTCGAAGCCCAGAAAACCGATCGACCCGGCGATCACCCGCCACCGGCCTGGCCAGAGCAGCGCGCCGGCGTCTCGGATGCCATCGGCCAGCGACGCCAGGGCGGTCCGGACCTTATGCCGCAGGCCAGTGTCATCGCGGCGGGGCCGGATCCGGCCGAGCACGAACGGCAACGCGACGGCCACCGCGATCGACCCTACGGCGAGCGCGGTCAACGCCACCGTGGGCCACAGCGGGGCGTGGCCGCTCAGCACGTGGGTCGCGAGCAGCGGACCGAGGATGAGCACGCACAGGAAGTTCGGCGCGCTGGTGATCACGAAGAAGGCGACGCTCCGCCGCGCGATGTGATCGGTCGGCATCCCGCCGCGGTGAAGCGCCCACGCACCGAGGGCCAGACCGCCGGCTCCGCCGGTCGGCAGCAGTACGTTCGCGGCCTGCTCGGCCATCCCCAGCCGGTAGCTGAAGAGCCAGCCGAGCCGCGGGCAGATGACGTCGCGGAAGGCCACGATGTTGGACAGCGACGAGGCCAGCTTGCACAGACCGGCCAGCACGATGAATGTCACGTCGGCGTCGGAGAAGCGCTGCCGAAGCGTTCCCAGGCCCGGCAGCGCGCTGATCGCGACCGCAACCACCGCGGCGAGCACGAGCAGCGCGATGAGCCGGCGAGCCAGGTGCTTGGGGCTCAGCTCGTCCGGCATCTCGCCGCCTGAGTGGGCGGATCGGCGCCGATCCTGTTCCTGCTCGACGCTCATCTCTAAGGAATTTCGTACCCGAGGCCGCTGAGCCCAAAGCCCGACCCGTACGCGCCCGGACCACAAAACGCCTGCGCGGGCGCTACGTTCTGGGCATGCCTGAGGACCCCATAACCGAGGAGCTCAAGCTGACCCAGCGCGAGCGCGAGGAGGCCGAGCGCCGTCGTGCCCGCCATGTTCCGGACGAGGACGAGGCGGCGCAGCACGAGCGCCGGGCCGAAAAGGCCGGGTACCTGGCCGAGAAGCTCGAGGAGCGGGCTGAGTCAGAGCGCCAGCAAGACGACTAGGCCGAGTACCGGTCGATTCGCCGGTCGTCGCCGGTAAGCGATAGCTGGTCGCACATCTCGGTCAGCCGCGAGACCGTTCGCGGGGTGATCTGCTCCTCCAGCTCTCCGGGGTCGAGGATGTTGGTCGTGATCAACATCGACCGCTCGTCCTCGTAGCGTGCGTTGACGATCGAGTAGAGCTCCTCGAGCACCCAGTCGGTCGTGCGCTCCGCACCCACGTCGTCGACGTGGAGCAGGTCGACCGCGGTGAGCCGGTCGAGGAGGTCGACGTGGGAGCGCTCCGCCCGGTGGGTGTCGCGGATCTCGTTGAGCAATCGGGGTAGCGAGTAGATCGCCACCGAGCGCCCCGCCTCGATTGCCGCCTTAGAGACGAGCATGGCCAGTGTCGTCTTGCCGGTTCCGACCGTCCCCATGAACCACAGCCCCCGCCCGGCGTCCAGATGCTCGTCGATCCGGTTGGCGAACCGGCGCGTGGCCGCCACAACCTTTGCATCGATCTCGGTCACCGGATAGCGGTCGAAGGCGACGTCGTGGTAGCGCCGGGGGATGACCGCCGACAGGCTGCGCGCCTTGCGCAGCGCGATGATCTGGCGGCGGCACCGGCAGTCATACGCCGTGTTCGACTCCTCGTCATACAGCAGCCCGCTGCCGTCGCACAGGCCAAACGGACAGTCCCGGAACTCCCGCACCTCACGCGTCGCCCCCATGGCCCCGGCCCCCGAATAGCTCATGCCCCGGCGAACCGCTCGCCGGCGTAGTTCATGAACTTCGGATACTCCTTCTGAAAGGTCAGCACGACATCGCCGACCGGCCCATTGCGGTGCTTGGCGATGATGATGTCGGCCTCTCCCGGACGTTCGGACTCCTTCTCGTAGTACTCCTCGCGATAGATGAACATCACGAGGTCAGCATCCTGCTCGATCTGTCCAGATTCGCGTAGGTCGGACAGGATCGGGCGCTTCTCCCCACCGCGCTGCTCGACCGCGCGACTCAGTTGGGACAGGGCGATCACCGGGACGTTCAGCTCGCGGGCGAGCCCCTTGAGGCCACGCGAGATCTGGCCCACCTGCTCGACGCGGCTCTCCACCCGTCCCTCGTGGCGCATGAGCTGCAGGTAGTCGATGATGATCAACCCGAGTCCGTCGTCGAGCTGGTGGTGCAGGCGGCGCGACTTGGCCCTCACCTCGAGCACACCGGTGTCGCTCGAGTCGTCGATCCACAGGGGCGCCTCGGACAGGCGCTGGCAGGCGGCGAGGATCTTCGGCCAGCGGTTCTCGGCCACCCGACCCTTGCGCAGCTCCTCGCCGCGGATCCGGGCTTGGGAGGCGACGAAGCGCTGGGCCAGCTCGGACTCGGACATCTCGAGCGAGAACAGGGCGACCGCGCTTGGCCGCTGCTCCGGGTGGCCGGTGCCGAGGACGGCATTCTCGGCGATGTTCGCGACCAGCGCGGACTTGCCCATCGAGGGGCGGGCGGCGACCACGATCAGGTTGCCGGGCTGGAACCCGCCGGTCAGCTCGTCGAGGTCCTTGAAGCCCGACGGGGTGCCCGTGAGCGGGGTCTTGAGCGTCGAGAGCCGGTGGAGCTTGTCGGTCTCCTCGTCGAGCACCTCGGCGATCGGGCGGAACTTCTTCTGGCGGTCGTCGTGGGCGACCTCGAGCACGGATCGCTCGGCCCGCTCGACCAGATCCCGCGGCGGGGCCTCGCGCGAGAGCACGCTGGCCTGGATCTCATAGGAGGTCGTGAGCAGCGCCCGGAGCTGGGCGTTGTCGCGCACGATCTGGCCGTACTCGCGGGCGTGGCCGGAGGCCGGCACCCAGCCGGCCAGCTCGTCGATCGCCGCCGTGCCGCCGACCTCCTCGAGCTTGCCCCGCTGGCGCAGGGTCTCGGCCACGGTCAGGTGGTCGATCTTGCGGTCGTTCTCGTAGAGCTCGATCATCGCCGCGAACACCGCGCCGTGCTGCTCGCGGTAGAAGTGCTCGGGGCGAAGGTGCTGCTCCACGAGCAGGCCGTGGAGGTGGCGCTCGTCCAGCAGCACCGCCCCGAGGACCGACTTCTCGGCCTCGAGATTGTGCGGCGGAACCGCGATGCTCTGCACGGCGCTCATCTCGGGTCGAGTCTAAGTTCGAGGCAGGCGGGAGCACATCGCGTCACCTCGCAAGCAGCGACAGTTCTCTCGGCGGCGCGCTTGGGAAGTAACCCGGTCCATCCTGAAGTTTCTTCCCGAGCCCGCGCACCCGCGTTTGCACCCCGGGCGGGGCGCAGGGAGCGCCGGTCCCGATCGATCCGGTCGGCTACTTGTCGGCTGCGACGACCATGGTCTTCACCGCCGCGGTCACCTCGTCGGTGACCTCGACGACGACCATGTACGTGCCGGTGTGGCGGATCGGCTCTTCGAGGTGGATCTTGCGCCGATCGAGCTTGATGCCACGCGCATCCCGGATCGCGTCCGCGATGTCCTGCGTGGTCACCGAACCGAACAGCCGCCCGTCGTCGCCGGCCTGCTGCGGG
>DATFDC010000071.1:0-10430 GCA_035252415.1 Solirubrobacteraceae bacterium | reverse complement strand
GCGTGCCCCAACCGGAGTCCGCGGACGAGGTCGCCGAGCTGGCTCGGACGGTCGACGGGATGCTCGGATCACTCGATGCCGCGCGTACCGAGACCCACGCCGCGCTCGAGCGCCAGCGGGAGTTCGTGGCCGACGCCTCGCACGAGCTCCGCACGCCGCTGACCAGCCTGCTGGCCAACCTCGAGTTGCTGGCCGAGGAGCTCGGCGGCGAGCAGGCCGACACCGCCCAGGCCGCCCTGCGCTCTGCCCGGCGGATGCGCCGGCTGGTCGGCGACCTGCTGCTGCTGGCGCGCGCCGATGCCCGACGGACCCAGTCTCGCGGCCCCACCGACCTGGCCGACGTCCTGCTCGAGGCGGCCTCCGAGCTCGGGCCGATGGCCGAGGACCACGAGCTGTCGATCGACGCCCAACCCGCGGTCGTGCCCGGAGTCAAGGACGACCTGCACCGTCTGACCCTCAACCTCATCGAGAACGCCGCGCGCCACACTCCGCCCGGAACCCACATCCGGGCGGCGACGGCGATCGAGAACGGCAGCGCGGTCCTTACCGTCGAGGACGACGGACCGGGCATCCCGCCCGAGCTCGGATCGCGCGTGTTCGACCGCTTCGTCCGCGGTCCCCAGACCGCGAACCGCGGCTCCGGGCTGGGTCTGGCCATCGTGCGCGCCGTGGCCGAGTCGCACGGCGGCACGGTCACGCTCGACCAGCCCGACGCGGGCACGGGCGCCCGCTTCATCATCAGCATCCCCCGCGCCCCGATGGCGACCAATGCTGCCGAGGCGACCAGCGGGGGACGCCGCGGACTCCTCGCGTGAACTGCGGCTACTGAGGGCGGCGCGCGCGGGAGCGCGGAGTCCGCGGTGGCTCTGCTGGTCGCTACAATTGCTTAACAGCAAGCAAGTATCTGCCGATCACAGGATTGATGACCCCCACGCTCACGAAGCTCGATCTCGACACCGCGGCCCGGCTGCGGATGGCGATCGGCAAGCTGTCTCGCCGCCTGCGCCCGGCCCCCGCCGCGGTCGCGGCCGGCTTGACGCCCACGCAGATATCGCTGCTGCTGAACGTCGCGCGCCAGGGCCCGATTCGCCTGTCGGACCTGGCCGCCGCGGAGGCGATCAACCCGACCCAGCTGTCTCGTTCGGTCGCGCACCTGGTCGACATCGGCGCGGTGCAGCGGGCGAGCGATCAGGGCGATCGCCGCGCCGCCTGGGTCAAGCCCACGGCCGCCGGACGCCGGCTGGCCGAGAAGATCCGCCGCGAGCGCACTGACGCCCTGAACGTGGCTCTGGCCGATCTGGCGCCGGACGAGCGCCGGCGGATCGAAGCCGCCGTGCCCGCGCTCGAGCACCTGGCCGAGATCTTGAAGACGGAGCGGTCGTGACGCGGGTCATCCGCGCCGGCCGCGTTACCTTCGCCGCACTCTCGGTTCCGAACTACCGCCTTTACTTCGCCGGTCAGGCCACCTCCCTGGCCGGGACCTGGATGCAGATGACCGCCCAGTCCTGGCTGGTCCTGACCCTCACGCACTCGAGCACCGCGCTCGGCGTGGTGATTGGCCTGCAGACCCTGCCGGTGCTCCTCCTCGGTCCGTACGGCGGCGTGATCGCCGACCGCGTCGACAAGCGCCGCCTGTCGATCATGCTCCAGAGCGCGATGGGCGTCCAGGCGCTCATCCTCGGGGTGCTGACCGTGACCGGCGAGGTTCGCTTCTGGCAGATCGGGGTGCTGGCCGCCCTGCTCGGCCTCAACAACGCGTTCGACAACCCGGCCCGCCAGTCGTTCATGCTCGAGATGGTCGGGCCCGAGCACCTGCGCAACGCGGTCAGCCTGAACTCGGTCATGGCCAACACGGCCCGCGTGGTCGGCCCGGCGATCGCCGGGATCATGATCGCCACCGTCGGCCTCGGGGTCTGCTTCCTGCTCAACGCGGCCAGCTTCGTCGCGGTGATCGCATCGCTGCTGGCGATGGACCGCACCGCGCTGAACCCGACCATGCCCGCCCCCCGCGCGAGGGGCCAGCTGCGCGAAGGCTTCCGTTACGTGCGCCACACCCCCGAGCTGCTGATCCCGCTGATCATGATGGGGCTCGCGGGCTGTCTGACCTACGAGTTCCAGGTGACGCTGCCGGTGATGGCCAGCCGCGGGCTGCACGTCGGCTCGGCCGGCTTCGGGTTCATGACCGCCGCGATGGGGCTCGGCGCCGTGCTCGGCGGCCTGCTGGTCGCGGCGCGCGGTCAGATCGGACTGCGGCCGCTCACGCTCGCGGCCGGCGGGTTCGGGATCGCGTTGGCGCTGGCCACGCTCGCGCCGAGCCTGCCGTTCGAGCTCGCCGCGCTGGCCTTCGTCGGCTGGGGCAGCATCTCGTTCATGTCGATGGGCAACTCGACGCTCCAGCTCACGGCCGCACCGGAGATGCGCGGGCGGGTCATGTCGCTGTGGTTCGTGGCCTTCCAGGGCTCGACCCCGATCGGCGGCCCCGTGGTCGGCTGGCTGATGGCCGTGGCGGGCGCGCGCGCCGGCCTGGGAATCGCCACCGTCACGATTTCCGTGGTCGCCCTGGGCGGGCTGGCCGCGCTCTATCGCCTGTGCTCACACCTCGACGACAACCGGCAGCACCATCGGGCGGCGCCGCAGCCGGTCGTAGACGAACGCAGCCAGGTCGTCGTGTAGCTCCTGCTGGAGGATGTCGATCTCGCGGATGCCGTCGTGCGCCGCGCGCGCGAGCGAGCGCTCGACCTCCTCGCGGATGTCCTCGACCAGGCTGTCGGCCTGCTCGACGAACGGGACCCCGCGGAAGATCACCTCGGGCGGGACGACCGACTCGCCGCTCTGCTCGGACACGGTGGCCACGACGATGAAGATGCCGTCACCGGAGAGCATTCGCCGATCGCGCAGGGCCACGTCCGCCGGGTCCCCGATGTCGACGCCGTCGACGAAGATCATGCCCGACTGCTCGGGCTCGCCGTAGCGGGCGGCAACGCCGTCGAGCTCGAGCGGGAGCCCGTTCTCGCCCCGGAACACGTCCTCGGGGTCGATCCCGACCGCGGCGGCCAGCTCGGCGTGCAGACGAATCCGCTTGTAGTCGCCGTGCACGGGCATCACGTAGCGCGGCTTGACCAGGTTCAGCATCAGCTTGAGCTCCTCGGCGTAGCCGTGCCCCGAGGCGTGGATCGGCGCCTCGCGCGGGGTGATCACCTCGCAGCCGATGTGGAACAGGCGGTCGACGGTCTCGTTGACCGCCCGTTCGTTGCCGGGAATCGGCGTGGCCGAGAACACGACCGTGTCGCCGCGGTGGAGCTTGATCATCCGGTGGTCGTTGTGGGCCATCCGGCGCAGCGCCGAGAGCGGCTCGCCCTGGGATCCGGTCGAGACGACCACGATCTTCTCGTCCGGCCAGTCCTCGACCTCCTGGGGCGGGATCAGCGTCCCCTCGGGAAACTCGATATGGCCGAGCGAGCGCCCGATGTTGACGTTCTTGCGCATCGAGCGACCGACCAGCGAGACCTTGCGCCCGAGGTGCGACGCCGCGTCGATCACCTGTTGCACGCGGTGGATGTTCGAGGCGAAGCTGGTCACGATGATGCGGCCCTTGGCCCGGGCGAACACCTCCTGCAGGTGCGGTCCGACCTCTCGCTCGGAGGGCGAGAACCCGGGGCGGTCGGCGTTGGTCGAGTCACCGCAGAGCAGCAGGACGCCGTCGCGGCCGAGCTCGGCCAGCCGCGAGACGTCCGCGGGCTCGCCGTCCACCGGGGTCTGGTCGAACTTGTAGTCGCCGGTGACCAGGATCGTGCCGAGCTCGGTGGTGAGCGCGACCGCACACGAGTCGGGGATCGAGTGAGTCATGTGCACGAGCTCGAGCCGGAACGGTCCGAGTTCGAGCTCCTCGCCGGGGCGCACGTCGTCGAGCTCGACATCGCGCAGCTTGTGCTCGTCGAGCTTGGAGCGGGCCATGGCGACCGTGAGCCGGGCACCGTAGACCGGCGGGTGGTATTCGAGCTCGCGCATCACCCAGGGCAGGGCGCCGACGTGGTCCTCGTGGCCGTGGGTGACCACGATCGCCTCGATGTCCTCGGCCCGGTCGCGCAGATAGCCGAAATCGGGCAGCACCAGGTCGATGCCCAGCATGTCGGTGGTCGGGAAGCGCAGCCCGGTGTCGACCACGACGATCCGGCCGTCGTACTCGACGACGGTCATGTTCTTGCCGATCTCGCCCAGCCCGCCCAGCGGCAGGACCCGGAGAGTCCCGTTACTCACGCTCGGGATGCTTGCAGCAGCCCGTGGCGCTCGAGCATCGACCGGATCACGTCGAGCTCCGGCTCGTCGGGCTCCACGTAGGGCAGCCGGGGCGTCGCGCTCGGCAGGAGCCCGAGCATGTGGAGCGCGGCCTTGGTAGCGCACGCCAGCGGAACGATCGGCATGTCGCGGTAGACGTCGCTCAGGCTCTGATCGATCTCGCGGCGCCGGTCGGGCTCGTCGGCCATCCGGTGCATCTCCTCGCCGAACAGGTGGCTGGCCACGCAGATCCCGCCCGCCTCGCCGAGATCGAGGACGTCGGCCACCAGGTCATCGTTGCCGGCGTAGATCCGCAGGCCGTCCACCTTGGCCAGGTTCGCCGCGTTGGCCTGCTTGACCGCGAAGATGTTCTCGAGCTGGCCCAGCTCGGCGAGCAGGTCATTGGGCATGTCCGACCCCGTGCGCTGCGGAATGTTGTAGAGCACGATCGGCAGGTCAGTGGCCCGGCACACCTCCTCGAAGTGTCGGACGATCCCCCGCCGGCTCGGCCGGTTGTAGTAGGGGTTGACGTGCAGGAGCGCGTCCGGACCGATCTCGGTCGCGCGCTCGGTCATATGGATCGCGTGGCGGGTGTCATTCGAGCCCACGCCGGCCACGATCGTGGTTCCGGTCCCCTTCATCTCCTCGACCGCGAGCCGGATGAAGCCCAGGTGCTCCTCGTCGTTCAGCGTCGACGCCTCGCCGGTGGTGCCGCAGATGACCAGGCCGTCGGAGCCGTGCTCGACCAGGTGGTGCATGAGCGCGACGGCGGCGTCCTCGTCGATGTTCCCCTCGGCGTCGAACGGGGTCACCATCGCGGTCAGGATCGTTCCGAGCTCCATTGCCCGATTATCGCAGCAGGACCCGGCGGACCGGGTTCAGGGTCAGTGGTTCTTGCGAGCGCCCCAGGCCAGGACCGACAACGGGCCCATCGCCTTGTCCGGGTGCGGAGGCGGCGGGGCCACCTCGGGCTCGGGCTTGGCGGTCTGGGAGACGATGTGGGTGACCGGGGCGTCGGTCAGCTTCCCGATCCGCTCCGGCAGGCCCGCGTGCAGCCACTTCGAGAAGCGCATGGGCAGGGTCGAGACGATGATCTCGTCGTATTTCTTGGGATCCCAGGCGTCGGTCACGGCCAGGATCGGGTCGGCGTTGCCGACGCTGCCGGTGGCCTCGAGCCCGGCCGCCTTGAGTAGCTTGAGGGCCTCGGCGAGCTTCTGCCCGGCGACGTCGCGCCCGCGGGCGGCCGGGATGACCATCGTGAAGCTGGCCGGCTCGCGCTCGGCCCGCGCACGCAGGTCCTGGATCAGCTCGTCAGAGGTCGCCGTCACGTTTGCCACCACGAGAAAGCTCCGTTTCCACGTCATGACTGACCTCCCGGTTGCTGTCCGTTAGCGCTCACACTCAGGTTAGCGCGTGACGATGCGCACTTGGGGCCGCCTGCGGCGGCGTCCATGGGACCGGGTGCCCCATCCGGACAGGGATCGTGACCCGCGTGACCGCATCCGGCTCCGGGCCTCGCACGCTCCGCTCCTGACAGTCCACGGAGACCGCTCCGCGTGCTCGGCAGAGTCCACGGCCCGGCATCCGGCCGGTCCCCTGCGCTCAGTTTGCCGTCGCCATCTCGGCTGCCGCGGCCCGCTCCCCCTTGCCGCGCACCAGCGGGCCCTCGTAGGCGCCCGGCTTCTGGCGCACCTTCCCGCCCGGGAAGGCCAGGCGGATGATCGTGCGCTGCACCATCCCGAGTTGCTGGTGGAACGGTCCCGAGTTGTAGGGCAGGCCGTAGCGCTGGCAGATCTCGCGCACCTTGGGGGCGATCTCGCCGTAGCGGGTGCTCGGCATGTCCGGGTACAGGTGATGCTCGACCTGGTAGCCGAGGTTGCCGCTGATCACGTGGAACAGCGGCCCGCCGTCGATGTTGGCGGCCCCGATCAGCTGGCGCACGTACCAGGCGCCGCGGCTCTCGTCCTCGGTCTCCTCCTGGGTAAACGTGTAGGTCTGGTCCGGGAAGTGGCCGCAGAAGATGATCGCGTAGGACCATACGTTGCGGATGATGTTCGCAGCCACGTCGGCGGTCAGCGTGCGCATGAACGGCTCGCGGAACGACCGGCGCTCGACCAGCTGGCGGATCACGTTGCCGCTCGGCTTCTCGCGCTTGAAGCGCAGCTTCTTGGCGCCGTATGAGAGCGACCACCGGCTCTCGCGCCGGCGCTCGAACTCGGCCCGGCCGGCGAAGTAGGCGAGCTCGGCCAGCGTCATCACGATGCCGGAGATCAGCGGCCACGCGATGTAGTCCTTCTGGATCTGGGTGCGGGCCTTGCCGGCGATCCCTTTCAGCTCCTTGCGCAGCTGCTTCTTGTCCTTCTCGCCCTTGCGGATCGCCTCGAAGTTCAGGTCGTGGACAGCCACCCCCCACTCGAACAGCATCATCAGCAGCACGTTGTAGAAGGGCTGGAGCAGGTAGACGGGGTGCCACTTCTGGTGAGGGTCGATCCGCATGATCTCGTAGCCGAGGTCGCGGTCCTTGCCGATGATGTTGGTGTAGGTGTGGTGGATGAAGTTGTGCGAGTGCCGCCAGGCCTCGGCCGTCGAGGCGGTGTCCCAGTCCCAGGCCCGCGAGTTGATCACCGGGTCGTTCATCCAGTCCCACTGGCCGTGCAGGACGTTGTGGCCGATCTCCATGTTCTCGAGGATCTTGGCCATGCCGAGCGTGGACGCGCCCAGGATCCAGGGGACCCGCCACCGAGACGCGATCAGCTCGAGGCGCCCGAGCAGGGCCAGGCGGCGCTGCAGCGCGATGATCGAGCGGATGTAGCGCGCGTCGCGGTCGCCCAGGCTGTCCCTGACCTCCTGGTGCAGCTCGTCGAACTCGCGGCCGAGGGCTTCGATCTGCTCCGCGGTCAGGTGGTGGAGCGGGTTCTCGGGCTCGTCGTCGATCGTGACGCGGCCGTTGCTCTGGTGTCCGTTGTGGGTCGCGTTCGCCATGAGTAGGTCAATCCCCTTGGGGTGGTTTTCCAGTTACAAATCGATCTCGATCGGGCCCTCGGGTGCGCTGATGCAGGTCCGGATGACCTCACCCTCCTGCCCGTATACCTCGCCGTTCCGCAGGTCGCGCACCCGGCCCGAGCGCAGCTCGCCCACGCAGGTGTGGCAGATGCCCTCGCGGCATCCGTACGGCAGGTCGAGGCCCTTCTCCTCGCCGGCCACGAGGATCGGGGTCTTGCCGTCGGACTCGGCCTCGCACTCTGAGGCCAGGAACTTGATCGCGCCGCCTTCCCCGGAGCCGTTCTCACCCAGGCCGAGCTTGGGCTGGAAGCGCTCCATGTGCAGGCAGTCGCAGTTGTGCTCGCGGTCGAAGTGCTCGGTGAACGCGTCGAGCATCTCGTTAGGCCCCGAGATGTAGACCTCGCGCTCGCGCCAGTCGGGGCAGAGGTTCCGAAGGTCCTCGGGACCCATGCGGCCCTCGTCGGCGGTCAGCTGCTCGTGCAGCCGGAAGCCCTCGCGGCGCTCGGCGAGCTCGCGCAGGTCGTCGCCGAAGATCACCTCGTCGGTGCGCCGGGCCGAATGGAGCAGCACGGCGTCGTTCAGCTGGTCGTAGTGGTCGAGGTGGCGGAGCATGCTCATGATCGGCGTAACGCCACTGCCGGCGCTGATAAACAGCAGCTTCTCCGGAGGAGGATCCGAGAGCACGAACGCGCCCTCGATCTTGGAGAGCGAGACGATCGTGCCGGGCTTGGCCTCCTCGACCAGGTACGGCGACACCTTGCCCTCGTCGACCTTCTTGGGCGTGATACTGATCAGCCCGTCCTCCCGATAGGGGTCCGAGGTCAGCGAGTACGCGCGCCAGTGGCGCACGCCGTCGATGTCGACGCCGATCCGGCAGTACTGCCCGGGCTTGTGGCCGGGCCAGCGGTAGCCGGGCTTGATCAGGATCGTGGCCGCGGTGCCGGCCTCCCGCTTGACCTCCTCGATCCGGCCGCGCAGCTCGCGGGTCGACCACAGCGGGTTGACCAGCTCGAGGTAGTCGTCGGGCAGCAGGGGCGAGCTGAGCGCGCCGAGCGCCTTGAGCACACGCCGCTGCACCGGATGGACGTTTGGGGGTGCACCTTTCTCGGGCATATCTACTCGCCAGTAATATCCAGTCCGGACGATTCCTAACGGTTCGTGCCAGAAAATCTCTCGACAGCCGGCGATGCGAGGTCAGGGGCTCGTGCTCGAGCGCGTGGTGGTACGCGCGGGATGCCGCGCGAGCGCCGCGAGCAATTGATCCTCGACGTGGCCGGCCAGGTGTTCGCCCGGGCCGGCTACGAGTCGGCGCCGATGGACGAAATCGCCGACCGCGCCGGGGTGTCGAAGCCGATGCTCTACACGTACTTCGGCTCCAAGGAGGGCCTGTACCTGGCCTATATCGAGCGCGCGGGCGGCGAGCTGCTCGAGCGCCTGGTCGGGGCCAAGCCCGCCGACCCCTCCCCCGCCGCGATGCTCCGCGCGCGGATCACCGAGTTCCTGTCGTTCGTGGAGGAGCACCGCGACGGCTGGCTGGTGCTGTTCCGGGAGCTCGGTTCGACCCGACCGTTCGCCGAGCGAGTCGCCGAGCTGCGCAAGCGGATCGCCGGGGCGATCCGGGTCATGGTCGAGGAGAGCGTCGGCACCTGCTCCGGGCACGCGCCCCCGGCCGCGGACGCGATCGCCCACGCCCTGCTCGGTGCCGGCGAGTCGCTGGCCAACTGGTGGCTCGATCATCCCGAGGTCCCGCGCGACCAGGTCGCCGCGTGGTACTTCGGCGTGGTCCAGGCCGTGGTGAGCGGGGCGGCGCGGGCCTAGAGGAGCGCTTCCAGCCCGACCGTCGGGGACTCGGTCAGGTCGGCGACCTTGCGGATCGCCAGCAGCACGCCGGGCATGAACGAGTGGCGGTCGGTCGAGTCGTGTCTGATCGTGAGCGTCTGACCGACGTCGCCGAGGATGACCTCCTGGTGGGCGACCAGCCCGGGCAGGCGGACCGAGTGGATCGGCGGCGTCTCGTGTGTCTTGGAAGCCTCGGCCATCAGGGCCGCGGTCCGCGCGGCGGTGCCGCTGGGCGCGTCGACCTTGCGGTCGTGGTGCAGCTCGATGATCTCGGCCTTGGCCATATGCCGGGCGGCCTGGACGGCGAACTGCATCATCAGGACGGCCCCGATCGCGAAGTTGGGGGCGATGAACACGTTGGCGTTTGCGCCGGCCAGGTCGCCGAGGTCGGCCGGGTCGAAGCCGGTGGTGCCGATCACCACGTGCACGCCGGCGGCGACCGCCTCCCGGGCGTTGGCCACCGCGCTGGTCGGAATCGTGAAGTCGACCAGGACGTCTGCGTCCTCGAGCACGTCCGAGAGGGGGGTGTTCAGCGCCGGGTCGGCCCGCCCGGTGAGCTGGAGATCCTCCGCGGCCTCGACCGCGCCGCACACGGTCTGTCCCATCCGCCCGGCCGCGCCCGCCACCGCGACCCGGATCATTGTTACGGGGTCTCCACCAGCGCGGGGGCCAGCGAGCCGAGCGCCTCCTCGAAGCGCGTCCCGTCGGGTCCGATGCCGGCGGCCGACAGGCGCTCGGGGGCCCAGAGCTCTTCGACGAGCGCGGCCAGGTCCTCGAGCGACACCGCGTCGATCCGCTCGACGGTCTCATCCAGCGAAAGCAGGGGCTGCTCGGCGAGCAGCTCGGACCCGAGGCGGTTCATGCGGGCGCCGGTCGACTCGAGCGCGAGCACCACGCGGCCCTTGAGGTTCTCCTTGGCGCGCTCGAGCTCCTCGGGCGTGGCCGGCTCCTCCCGGAGTCGCGCGAGCTCGGAGGCGATGACCGAGAGTCCTTCGGCGACGTTGTCCGGGCGGGTGCCGAGGTAGAGCCCGACCTGGCCGGTGTCGTGGTAGGCGCTGGTGAACGAGTACACCGCGTAGGCCAGTCCGCGGCGCTCGCGCACCTCCTGGAAGAGCCGCGAGGAGGAGGTGCCGCCGAACACGTTGTCGAGCACGCGCAGCGCGAACCGGCGCTCGTCGTGGCGGGGCAGGCCCGGAGCGCCCAGGCACACGTGGTACTGCTCGGTGTCCTTGCGCTCGAAGCGCCGATGGGGGGCCCCGATCGCCGGCGCGGCCTGCGCGCTGGGAGCGGCACCGCCCTCCGTCAAGGCCGAC
>DATFDC010000070.1:0-5939 GCA_035252415.1 Solirubrobacteraceae bacterium | reverse complement strand
GGCCGCGGCCGCGGCCGCAGCGGCCGCCTTCTCGGCGGCACTCTTGGACTTGCTCTTGCCGGCCGCTCCGCCCTTGTGAGCGGGCGGTTTGAGGAAGACGTTCACCGGGGTCCCCGTCTTGCGCTTCAAGCCGGGGGCCGGGACCTGGCTGCCGATCACCCCGTTGGGCTTGGGCGCCGGCGACACCATGCCCAGCGTCAGCCCCGCTTTGGTGAGGATCTGATCAGCCTGAGTCACCGTTTTGCCCTTCAACCCCGGAACGGTGGCGAGACCGCTGCCAGCGGCGACTAGGATCGAAACCTGGCTGCCCTTCTTGACCGACGCGTTCGGCTTGGGCGTCTGGCCGATGACCGAACCGGGAGGTTTCGAGCTGGGCTGCGCTTGGACGTTCGGGTTGAGCATGAGTCCCTTCTGCTGGAGCATCTGCTCGGCGGCAAAGGTGCTCTTGGCTCCGATCAGGTTCGGGACCGTGACCATCTGCGGCTTGAGCGCGAGATACAGGGCAACGCCGATTGCGATCAGCGGGATCAGGATGGCGATCCACCAGGGCAGCCAGGGCCGCTGCCGGAACACTGCATAGCGCGGAAGCACCGGCGCGTCGTCGCCGACGACTCTCGCCGAGACCGTGAAGCGTCGGTAGGCCGATCGGCCGATCCAGATCTGCCGGTCGGGGCGAACGACGAATGGAACCGTGTCTGGGCGTCCGCCGACCAGGAGCGTCCGAATCACCGGCTGCGGCAATGAGGGCCCGCCACCCGTCGCGGCCTCACCGACCGCCGCGATCTTGGCGTTGGCCGCTTTGCCCGCGGCGGACGCGTCCTTGGAAAGCTCCTTTGTCGCCTCCTTGGGGATGGCCTCCTTCGCACCCGGTGGCGGCTTCAGCAGCTTGGCCGCGCCCTTTGACGCGTCGGCCCGCGCGCGCGCGATGAACGGTGCGAGCGCGAGCCCGATCGCGCGCCAGGTAAGGCGTCGGGTACCGGCCTCGAAGCGCAGTTCGTCCTCCTCGCCGACGAGGAGCAGCTCGACATCCGATGTGGCGTTGGCCCGGTTGCCGATCGCCGCGACGAACGGCGCGCCAAGCCGCCCGCGCGCCATGTGCGGCGAGACCACATAGTCGATGTCGGCGTACGGCTCGATCGTCAGCGTGGCGAACGCGGTGGCGACTCTCGTTCCCCGCGCGCACGAGATCGCGGTGATCGTCAGCTGCCAATCGCCCGCTTTCGCCTCCGGAGTCCGCGGAGGGTGAAGCACGATTTGCGCATCGAGCTCGAAGTTGTCGTCTCCGAGCGGCATGAGGTAGATCCGCTGCGGCGCGACGGTGTACCAGTCAAGCTTCGGTCGCTCGTCTTGATCGCCCGAGTATCGGAACGTGACGCGCAACTCGTAGTTGTCGACGATGTCGCTCTCGTTGCGAAGATGCGCGATCAGCATCGCCCGGCTGCCAGGGGACACGGTGACCCGAGCGCCCGCGTCACGAGCCCGATCGTCCTCCGGGGCGCGGACAGTGAGGATCCGCGACGGTTGCTGCGGCGCCAGCGGCTCGGTCGGTGCTTCGTTGGTTCCGACCGGCGGCGGCGCGCCGTTCGTGATGAGCATGTCCGTCACGCCTTCACCTCGTCCCGCACCTGCTCCGGAGCCGGCTTGGGCTCCTGGTACCGGCACCTCGCGTTCACAGGTTTCTCGCGCTCGACCAGATGCTTGACCGCCCGCACCACGTCCGGGCCGAGGTCCTCGGTCCACTGCACGACAAACGTGCCGGGCTCGGGCTGGTCGGCACCGGCGGGCGGGGCGGAGCCCACGACGCAGTAGCCCCCGTCGATGACTTTGAACACCCGGTCTTCCTCGCGCCGGCCCGGCTCGCCGAACATGAGCTCGAGCAGAAGCTCCAAGCCCCGCTTCGTGCCGCGAGAACGGTTGATCTCGAGCGCGTTCTCGACCAGTCTCTGCTGCCTCTCCCTGAGCCTCCTGTGCCTCTGGTCCTCGCTCAGCCCCTTGTCTCCCGGGACGTGCTCCTCGAACGGGAGCCCGAGCCAGTCCGCCATCGTGTGGAGGGCGTTCAGCGGGGCGAGCTTGGGATCGAGATGGGCCGGCAGGCAATCCAGCAGGGTCACGATCGGATCGAGAACCTCCTCGAGCGCCTTGAGAAGCCGCATCGCAAACGGGAGGTCGAGGTCAGCGAGCGCGGCCTCGCGGGCGTATTCGGCGTCCTCGGCGTCAAACGCATCGAGGCCGTCGGCCAGGTTCGCCTGCGACGGGTTGGACGCGTCGCCGCCGGCCATGTCCCAGGTCTCGTGGTACACCGACGGCACGCCGTTGCGCAGGTATGCCCGGGCGGATGCCGACCGCGGTGCCGTAGCGGTCTGCCGTCGCTGCCCGCGGCGGCTGGTGGGTCGCGTCTCAGTGCTCAAGATGGCCCCCCGAGGGGCTTGGCGATGACCTTGTGCACTCCCGATACCACGACCTGCGCGGGCTGTAGCTTGTACTGCGTGTCGATCGCTTCCGGCTCGCCCATCGAACGAGGATCGCGGACCTTGATCGCCAGGTCGAGGACGGACTTGACCCCGTAGACCCGGTGGATGACTCCGTGGATCTCGCCCGGATTGAGCGAGCGCCCGAATCCCCAGCCTCGCTGGCCCCCTCGTACGGTGGTCCCGACGAGCGGGTTGAGAAATCGATGCAGGTTCGCCTCGACGTCGCTCTCGACCCGGGCTAGGGAGGTCCGCGCAAATGTTTCGACAGTCACCTCGACGGTCACCTCGAGCAGCAATGCCGGCTTGACCTCGACGACACAGCCAAGCAGACGGCACCGGTCGAGGTATGTCTGGACTTGCCTGAGCAAGGCTGTGCCC
This sequence comes from Solirubrobacteraceae bacterium, assembly GCA_035252415.1. Classification (GTDB taxonomy): domain Bacteria; phylum Actinomycetota; class Thermoleophilia; order Solirubrobacterales; family Solirubrobacteraceae; genus Palsa-465. The sequence goes on along the minus strand of DATFDC010000070.1, from coordinate 3,090 downwards.
GGTTTCACTTCGTCGGCGGTCACCCGTTCTTCCTGATTCTCGTGCGCGGCCAGTATGTACACGGTGACGGGATCCGGCCCCGGGACCAGGTGGCTCGCGGCCTTCTCGGCGTCCGGTTCGAGCTCCCAGCCTGGGTATAACACCGACTCGTCACCCGGCACAACGCACTTCGCGCGGCCTACCCGGATCGAAGCATGCATGGCGAGATATTCGAAGTCTTCGACAGTGACAGCGCGCTGGCGGGTGCGCAGCTCGTGCCTCGCTCGCTGTCGAGCGAGGTCGAGCGACCCGCCTTCGCGCCCGCCGGTTGCCGGAATCGGATTGGTAACCGTCGCGACCTCGGGAATCGAACTGCGCAGAACGGTGAGCATGTTCTCCATCACGTTTCCGCGCTGTCCGCCTCCGTGGCGGTAAGCCTTCATCCGGAATTCGGATCCCCGCGGCGGCACCTTTCCCAGTCGCTCCCAGTAGGCGTTGTGGTGCCGGCGTCGGTCGCGTCCGCCGCCGGGGGCTCCTCGGGGGCCGTTGACCCGCCCGTCGGTTGTCGATCCGTCGGACCCGAGGTTGCCGTCTGGATGCTGGCCGATGAAGTCGCCGATACGGGGATGTGACTCCGAGCGCTGCCGTTGCTCGATCTCACCCGGTTCGTCGTCGGCAGGCTCCTTTTGTTCGGAAGCGATCTCCGCCTCGGCCTCGGCCTCATGCTGTTCGCGCTCTTCGTCGTGGGGATCTAGATGGTGGTCCCGGATCGCCGGTGGAAGCGTGATCTCGCCCCTCGGAGCGTCGAACGCGAAATGCCGTCCCTCGTGGTGACAGGTCGCGAACGAGTCACAGGGGTACCAGGCCTGCCATCCATCCTGGCCGGGGTAGCTGACCTCGAGCACCTCTTCGGGGTCACGGTCGGGATCGAGCGGGAGAACCGGGGCGTGACGGAGCTTGAGGGTCTGTCCGACTGTGCCGTCGCTCTTCCCAAGGGCCTCGTTCTCCACGAGGGTGGTGTGCGTCGCCAACAGGCTGGCGCCGACTGCCCGCGCGGTGATGGACCAGATGTAGGGAGGGTCTCTGTAGAGCCGGCCGTCGGGTTGGAACCGCTCCGCGGGGTGACCTCCGCGGGTGACTTCCTCGAGCCGGCAGCGCAGCCAGTACAGCTCTCGGTTCAACCGGTGGTCGATCGCCGCGCGCTTCCCGGACCGTGGCACAAGCAGTTCGACGAATCCGGACGGGTTGTTGAACCCGCCGGTGTGGTCCTCGATCACCTTGAGCCTTTCACTCCACTGTCCTGGGCCCTCGGAGACGTACCAGTGAAGGGGCGGGTCGGAGGGCTTGACTCCGGTTCCATGAGCTTGGGCGCACTGCGCGTCGACCCGGATGATCAACTGGCTCGGGTTCCGGTCGAAGCCGAGGTAGAGCGTTCGGTCGGTCAGCGTGCCAAAAGGCTGTTGCGTCGGTCCCGACGGCTTGGCTGCCCCGTCGGCGGCGACGCTCACCGATTCGAGCTTCCCGCCGTGCTCGACGACATAGGACACAGGCCGCAGCCCGGGGATCGTGAAGTTTTCCTGGATCTGGAAGATCACCGGCCCCGCGTCCGGCGTCCGCGGCGTCGCCACCTCGGTGTCGAACGCGGAGATCCTGATGTCCTCCGCGGCCGCCTGCTTGAGGCGGAACCACACGTCGACGGACGCCGCCTCGGGCGGATCGAGGCCCAGGCCGAGCAGGTCGAGCAGGGCGAGGTGGATCTTCTCGGGCACCCGGTTCAGCCGGTAGATCGTCATCTCGGTCATCCAGGCGAACAGCTCGATCAACGTGATGCCCGGATCCGAGACGTTGTGCTCGGTCCACCCGGTGAACTCGCACGCTGCCATCACCTTCAGGCGCGCCTCGCTGACCAGCTCCTGGAACGTACGGTCATCGAGGTTCAGCTCAGGTAGCGTCAACGCTCAGTCCTCCGCCGGCACGACGTAGAACGGGTAGACGAGGTTCCGGATCTCGTTCGTGTGGCGCAGCCGGTAGCTCAACACGATCTCGACTACGCCCTCATCCGCGCGCGAGAACTCGAACTCGATTCCCTCGACGTCCACCCGCGGTTCCCAGCGGTCCAGCGCGACGCGGATCTCGCGGTCGATCCGGCCGGTGGTCCGCGTATCGATTCGATCGAATGCCAGCTCGTGTAAGGCGCAGCCGAACTCGGGGCGCATCGGCCGTTCCCCTGGTGCGGTGGACAGGATGAGCAACACGGCCTGCTCCACGTCCTCCTCGTCACGCGCGAGCGCGAGCTTGCCGTCCTCGAGGTGGAGCGGGAACGCGATGCCGGTGCCGAGTGCGTCGCTCAACCCGTCACCCGAGCATGATCTGCGGAGCCGAGATTTGCACCATCCCCGTACCCTGGATCTGAATCGTCGCTCCCTTGAGGACGAGCTGACCGTCGGCTTCCACGGTCAGCTGGCCTCCGGCCGAGACCTTCGTTGTCGCATCACCCGTCAGGGTTGCCTGCGACCCCTGAACGGTTACCGACTGCACCCCCTTGACGGTCATGTTCGTGCTCGAGCTCAGGGACGCGTCGCTCTGAGCCTCGGCCGTGAGCTTGGCGGACGCCTTCGCGGTGAGATCCTGCGCCGCCTCGAGGGCCACAGTCTGGTCGCCCTTGATCGAGATGTTCTGCGCGGCCTCGGCGATGATCTGCTGGTCGCTCCGGAGGGCAAACGAGCCGTCGTCGTGCACCAGTGTCTGCGGCTGCGCTTGACCGTTCCACACTGACCCGATGACGTAGGGATGCTCGTCATCGCCGTGCTCGAAGGCCAGGAGCACCTCGTCTCCGACGACCGGCAGCATGAGCAGCCCTCGGTTTGCACCGGCCGACGGTGCGGCGATCCTCGCCCACCATCCTTCGTGCTGATCGTCGAGCGCGGGATACTTGACCTTGATCCGTCCCAGGCTCTGGGGGTCGCCGCTGTTGCTGGTGACCACACCGACCACGACCGAGTTCCTCCAGTTCGATCCGGGCTCGCTCGCCGTGAGGTCGATGAATCCCCGCCCCGCTCGCCCCGAAACGCGCAGGTGCGTCTGGTACCCGCTGCGAGCCCTGATCACGTG
>DATFDC010000069.1:0-7037 GCA_035252415.1 Solirubrobacteraceae bacterium | reverse complement strand
CCTCCGCGGCCACCATCGGGGCGTGGCGCACGAGCACGGCGCCAGCGATCTCCTCGAGCACGCTGGCCAGGCGCCAGCGGTCGCCGAGCTGCTGGTGGATGAGCAGCGATTCGCGCAACATGGGGGCGTACTCGCCGGCCGGCCGGCGTTCGCGCCGGGTCACGATCGCCAGCTCGTTCAGCGCCCAGGCGATGCCCTCCTGGAACGAGACGGTGCGGGCGCCGGCCAGGGCGTGCTCGAGGCGCTCGCGCGCCAGCGCCAGCTCGCCGCGATACAGGGCGCAGGCGCCGTAATTGATCAGCGCGGTGGCGGTGGCGCGCTGGTTGCCGGCGCGCTGGAACGCGGCGACGGCCTGCCCGCAGTGCTCCTCGGCCGCCATTTCATCGCCGCTCAGCCAGGCTACGAATCCGAGGTAGTCGTGCGAGGCGGCGATCCCCGATTGGTCGCCGAGCTCCTCCCAGATGGCCAGGCTGCGCAGGTGCAGGTCGCGGGACTCGTCGTAGCGAGCCTGCTCGCGGGCGATCGAGCCGAGCCGCTGCAGCGCGGTGGCCGCCGCGCGCTGGTCTCCGAGCTCATTGACCAGCTTAAGCGCGGTGCTCAGGTGCTCGGCGGCCATGGCGTAGTCGCATTGCAGGAATGCCACCTCGCCGGCGCTGACCAGCACGCGGGCGCGCCGCGCGGGCGAGATCTCCCCGGCACGGGGGATCAGGTGCTCGAACCGGGTGCGGGCCTCGTGGTAATAGCCCCGCTGATACCAGAACGGCCACAGGAGCCGGGCCAGCCGCGCGCCATCGTCGATCGACTCCTCGGTCAGCCACTGGAGGGCCGCCTCGAGGTTGTCGTGCTCGAGCTCGAGTCGCTCGAGCCAGCGCGACTGGTCCGGTCCGTCGACGGCGTTGCGGGCGGCGAGCGCGAGATCGAGGAAGTACTCGGCGTGCCGGGTGTGGACCGTGGGACCCTCGGGTCCGTCCCAGAGCTTGGCCGCGGCGTACTGGCGCACGTAGGCGAGCAGCCGGTAGCGCGGTTCCTGCGTCCGGTCGACGACCTGCACGAGCGAGCGATCGATCAGCACGGCGAGGAGGTCCAGCACGTCGACCACGTCGAGCTGGTAGCCGGCGCAGATGGTCTCCGCGGCAGCCAGCGAGAACGAGCCCCGGAACACGCTGAGCCGGCGCAACAGCCGCTGCTCGGCGGGCTCGAGCATGCGGTGGCTCCAGTCGAGCATCGCGTCCATCGTGCGGTGACGCTCGGGGACCGTGCGCGCCGTGTGGCGCAGGACGTTAGAGTCGTGTTCGATCCGCTGGGCGATCTGCCCGACGGACAGGACCCGGACGCGGGCGGCGGCCAGCTCGATGGCCAGCGGCATCCCGTCGAGCCAGGTACAGATGCGGCGGACGTTCTCGAGGACGCCGGGGGCGTGCGGATCGAACGCCGTCGATCCCTCGCGGGCCCGCTCGATGAACAGCGCCACCGCGCCCTCATCCGCGCCGCCCTGCCCGTCTGCGTCGTCGGACTCGCCCGCGCCATCTTGTTCGTCCGGCTCCACTGCCGCTTCGCCGATGGCCAGGCCGGGCACCCGCCACACCTGCTCGCCGGGGACGCCCAGGGGCTGGCGGCTGGTCGCGATGACCCGCAGCGACTGTGAGCGCTCGAGCAGCCCGACGACCAACTCGGCGCATCCGTCGACCACCTGCTCGCAGTTGTCGAGCACGAGCAGGGTCGATTCCGGGAGCTTGCGCGCGAGCGCGGCGGGCACGGGATCGCCGCTCAGATCGCGGTCGAGGACCGTGGCGGCCACAACCTGGGGAACGAGGCTGGCCTCGAAGGTGCTCGACAGGTCGATCCACCAGGCGCCGCCCACGAAGTCCGGCCGGATCGCCTCCGCCAGCGCGATGGCGAGCCGGGTCTTCCCGGCCCCGCCCGGGCCGCACATGGTCAGCACGCGGGTGCGCCACACCAGCGAACGCAGTTCGCCCAGTGCGGCATCTCGCCCGACGAGCCTGGTGAGCTGTACCGGCAGGTTCCCGAGCGTCCCTACACGCTGCTTGCTCGTCTGGGTTGCGGTTTCCTCGATCAGTAAGGGTCCCTCGCCAAGGCTGGCTGGATCGCCGCCGCCCGGTCCCCACGGCACGGCACGGCCCTGAAGTCTAAAGCCCCAGGCGGGCGGCCTAAATGCCCGCGGCGCTCGCCTAAAGATCCCTTAGTCGCGCTCGGCCAAGACGGTGCGCTTGCCCGATGTGCGCCCGGCGCTTTATCCGCAGGATGCATGGCGCGGACGCACCGCAGCACCGTCACAGCAAATCCTTTCCTCGGAGGTCTTTCATGAAGGTTCGTCGGTATCTGTCCCCGTCGTTTGTGCTGAGCCTCGTGGCTCTGTTCGTCGCCCTGGGCGGCGGAGCCGCGGTGGCGGCAACTCAGTTCGTCAACAACGCCGGCCACCTAGGCGGCCGCGGCCCCAGCTACTACCTGGCGGCCAGGCACTTCGTCAGCTCGGGCGGCGAGAAGTTCCTGCACATCGGCCAGACCAAGGTCCTCGGCCACGCCGGACACTTCACGTTCACCTCGACCTGCTCGAATCCGAGCGGTCAGCCGGGCGGCCAGCAGGTCACCTTCGACGTGGTCGCCAACACCACGGCCGACATGGACGCCAACGGCGGCCCGCAGCCCGCGGGCTCGATGGTCAACATCCACACCAACAGCGACGCGATGGACTCCACGCAGGACGCGCCGCTGAAGGCGGGCGACTTCGATCAGGTCGGCAGCGCGTCTGACTCGACCGAGATCGCGGCCGACGGCCAGGAGGTCGACGTCTTCTACAACGACGGCGTCAACTGGCCTTCGGGCAACGGAAGCTCCGCCCACGACTGCTTCGCCGGCTACACCGGCTTCGTGGGCTGATCTGAGCAGTTCCCCTCCCAGGGCCTTCCGCCAGGGGCGTGGCGGAAGGCCCACCTAATCCACCAACCCGATCCGAAAGGAGACACAAATGAACTCTGTCAACAACCGACTCTTCGGCCCGGCTCGTCTGGCCGCCCCGGCCATGGACCGCCTCTTCGATCCGGCTCGCGTGTTCGGCCCCGCTCGTCTGTTCGGCCCGGCCTCGGACCGGCTCTTCGGCCCGGCCCGGCTGGCCAGCCGCGCTCTCTAGGCCCGGTCATCGGCTGATCCAAATGACCGCCATGCGCACCCGCCTTCACATCCTCCTCGCCTGCCTCGTCATGGCGCTGCCGCTGGCCGTGTCGGCGGGTGCGCGGGCGGCCAGTCCGCCCAGCACGGCCGTTCATCTCTCCTCGGCGCAGGTGGCGCAGACCCTGTTCGTCGCCGGCGACGTCGGGCGGCTCAGCCAGATCCCGAGCGGCGTCGAGAACGTCGTGCTCGAGAAGGTGCTCCAGCAGTTGTACGCCGACAACCCTTCGCTGCCGGCGGCCCAGGCGGTCACCGACATCCAGAACCTGCAGGCCGCGCTGGCTACGGGGTCGCAGGCGATCTCGCCGGCGACGCTGAGCGTGATGGCCGGCAACGAGCGGATCCTCGCGATCCTGCGCGCGCTGGGCGCGTCGAACCCTTCATCGGAGGTGGTGCACGCGCTGGCGCAGGTGACCGCGCAGGCGTTGACCGTGTCCTCGCGGTCGACTCAATTTCTCGGCCAATCCTTCGACGCCTCCGCGGACTCGCTCGACACGCTTTCGTACTCGGCGTTCTCGCCTGCCCGGACGCTGGCCCACAGCGCCGCGCTTGCCGCCACCAACAAGCTGTTCGGCCAAGCGCGCGACTCACTCTGGCAGCAGGCTTCACATGAGAGCGTGTTCGACTCCACGCAGACGCTGGTGGGTGAGAACCCCGTCCTCCAGACCTCTGCGGTCTCCGCGCTCGTGGGCATGCTGAACGGCGACGGCAGCCTCGACACCACGGTCGGCCAGCTCGAGAGCCTGATCAACGGCGGCGTGCTGCAGATCGCCGGTGCGAACTGCACGCTCCCGTCGGGTGCGTCGAACACCTCGCCCAGCAACTGCTCGGCGGGCGCGTTGCACGACGCGCAACTGGTCGCCCAGAACTGCCCGAACGGTCCGGGCGACACCTCCTCCGCATGCCAGAACGCCCGCTCGCAGGCGCAGGGCGACGCGCCCGGGGAGCTCAGCACGATCAGCTCGCAGCAGGCAGCGACCGCTGCCGAGGCGCAGATCCTGACCGATGCGGACGCGGCCCTCGGAGCCTCCGAGGCCGCCGAGGCGCAGGCGGCCGCCGAGCTCGCCGACGAGGAGAACGCGTACCTGGACTACCAGAACTTCCAGCAGGTCGAGAAGGGAAGTTTCGACGTCCTGACTCTGGCCGTCTCGCTGTCGGTGTCCGAGATCGACCCGTTCAACGCGGTGGGGGCGCTGCTGAACGTGGTCGGCGACGCCGTCGGCTTCAGCTTCAGCGGTCCCGATCCGAACACGCTGATCCTCCAGGGCATCCAGAACATCGCCCAGCAGCTCTCGGACTTCGCGCAGTACACCCAGACCGCGTTCCAGGCGGTCGACACGCAGCTCTCGAACATCTCGAGTCAGGTCTCGCAGATCGCCGCGCAGATCACCCAGGCCCAGCAGCAGCTCACGCAGCTCTCCAACCAGGTGGCCAACCTGCAGAGCTCGGTCGACCACCTCCAGTCCGAGGTCCAGTCGCTGTTCGCGCAGGGCGCCCGCAACGACCTCGGCACGCTGATCAACCAGTACATCGGCTTCCAGCAGGCCAACGGGACCCAGCTCCCGCAGACCCAGTTCGCCCAGGCGGCCGGCGCGCTCTACCAGGACGCGACCAGCACGGCGCTCACCCAGACGCTGCTGACCGTGCCGACCGGGTTCGACGCGCTCAGCGCCCACACCCTCGTCGCCGGGAACGACCCGCTGACGCTCGACACGAACATCAACCTGTTCAACTTCTTTGGCGCCGGGGTGAGCGATGCGCCGGCGAGCGTCGGGTGGCCGGGTGCGCTCACCACGACCTGCCCGCCCGGGGCCGATACCGGTCACGATCTGTGCCTCCCCGACCCGGACTTCTGGGCGACCTCAGCGCGGGCGTTCTCACAGCTGCTGCTCGAGAACCCCTCGTATGTGACCCCGACCCGGATCGCGCAGCTGCAGGCCATCCAGCAGGAGGGACAGTTGATCGCGGATGCGCTCCAGCAGCTGTCGGTGGACAACGCCGGCGCCGATCCCGGCGGCACGGGCAACAAGACGCTCGACGCAGCGATCAACTACTTCCGCTACTGGGGAGACGCCAACAACCATCCGAACGGGACGCCGCCGAGCCTGACCCAGGCGCTGAAGAAGCAGGAGCAGGACTATCTCTCCACGCTCGACGTCCCGACGACACCGCAGCTGCCGCTCTCGCCGGTCAACGTGTTCGGCAGCGCGCGGCAGCTTCCCGACGTCGCGGGGCTGCAGACACTGAACTCGCTGCACAACGTCCCGCTCTGCCCCGGTTACGCCGGGCTCTACGGGCTGCAGAGCGCGACCCAGGAGGAGCTGCCGAGTCTGCCCGCGACGCTGATCGGGTTCATCGATCCGGAGTTCGAGAACGCGGCGCGGCTCGGGCAGGGAACGATCACGGCGTGCTGGCTCGCGGTCGCGTCGAACCCGAACACCAGCAACAACACCTTCGATCTGGAGACCGACATCAAGTACTACTTCACGGGGGGCGGTCTCACCAACGAGCCAATCGCCACCGCCGTCGGCACGGTCTCACAGGCTTTCGACTGCGCGGGGACGTATCACCCGGAGCACCCGTTCTCGGCCGACGTGCTCGGAACGGTCGTCCAGGGCTGGTTGCAGGGAGGCGCCAACATGTGCCCGGACGTGACGAGCGCGTTTGGGGAGACGAACGTCTCGACCTCGTCGGATCAACAGGTCGCCGAGAATCTCGCGGCGGGCTACCTGTCGAGCCTGCGCAGGCAGCTGTACAAGAGCCTGATCTCAAGTGGCGGGCTGAGCGCCGGCGCGACGGAGGCCGCGAACGCCCAGCAGGCCGCGCTCCGGCTCGACGGCGCCAACGAATTGCTCGACGGCTACATCTCGCTCGGGCTGCCACAGGCGCTGGCCAGCGACGACACGTTGCAGGGCCTGGTCTCGGGCGCGAACTCGGACACGTTCGCGCCCACCGGCGGCGGGTTCGCGGGCACCGCACGGGACACCAGTGTCCCGGCGCAGGTGGTTGACCTCTACCAGGCCGCGATGAACGACGACAAGCCCAACCCGATCTTCCCGGTCACCGATCCGGCTGACGTGGTCGCGAGCCTGGTCGATCAGCGGGCGTCGCAGTTGGACGCGGCACTCAGCGCCCACATCGTCCCGGTTGCCGGGGGTCAGGCCCGGGCGCTCGATGGCCACGTGCGTCTCAGCGCGCAGATCGCCGCGCCCCAGACGACCAGCCTGATGTTCGCCGAGGAGAACCCATACCTCGGACCGACGCTCGACCGGCTGAGCGAGACGGCGTTCGTGCTGAACAACGAGATGACCGCAACGACGACGGCGACCGGCACCCCGGCGACGCCACCGGCCAGCGCGTCTGTCGTCCAGAGCAGCCCGCCGGCCGCCGGCACCGCTCCGCCGGCCGTGAAGTGCACGCTGAAGGTCGTGAGCAACGAGGTGCTGCTGGCGGCGCGCAAGGGCAAGGCCAAGAAGGGCGCGCCTGTGATCAAGCCCGGCACGGTGTCGCTCGCCGTGAAGTGCAGCCACGCCGGCAAGGTGAGGCTGACCGGGACGCTGACCCAGCTGATCGGCCAGAAGCCGCGGCACGGTAAGCAGAAGTCGAAGAGCTACAGGCTCGGCCCGGTGAGCGGATCGGTCAAGGCGGGCAGGTCGCTCACGTTGACGGTCAAGCTGCCGGCGGGCGCGGTGAGCGCGCTGGGCCATGGGGCCAAGGAGTCGGCCAAGTTCACGGTGATGGTGGTCGCCCCGGCTCCGGGCGGCCGGGCGACCGCGAACATCGCCACGTTGAAGGGAACTCGGTGAGGCCTGCGTCGCCGGTAGCCGTCAGCGCGCGGCGCGGCGCAGTGA
>DATFDC010000068.1:0-4501 GCA_035252415.1 Solirubrobacteraceae bacterium | reverse complement strand
CGGCGACGAGGTGCGCGCCACCGCCCGGCGGCTGGCGCGGCTGGCCGGGCGACCGCTCGACGAGCCCCGGTCCTGACCGATGCCGGCGGGAGGCACGCCGCGGACCTGATGCGGACCCACATCGTCGATCCCTCGGCGTTCACGCCCCCCTATGACCACGCCCTGGCCAGCGCTCTGGCGCGAGCCGGGGCCGAGGTCGAGCTGATCACCAGCCGGTTCCCGTATGGCGCCGTCCCCGAGCCCGACGGCTATGCGGTGCGCGAGCTGTTCTACCGGCGGTCTTTTGGTCCCCCGGGCTCGCGGGCACGACAGGCCGGCAAGCTGCTAACGCACGTCCCCGACATGGTTCGCTACCGCGCGGTGGCACAAGCGGCCGACGTCGTGCATTTCCAGTGGCTGGCCGTCCAGGCCGTCGACCGGTGGTTGCTGCCGCGCGTGCCGGTTGTCCTCACCGCTCACGACCTGCTCCCCCGCGAGCCCCGCCCGGGTCAGGCGTGGGCCCAGCGGCGCCTGTACGACGCCGTCGATGCGATCGTCGTGCACTCGGCGTACGGCCGCGACCTGCTGGTTTCGGGGCTCGGGGTCGACGCGGGAAAGGTGCGGGTCATCCACCACGGGGCGTTCAAGCACCTCACCGTGCAGGCCAACGAGGTGCCGCTGCCTCCCGAACTGCGCTCGGTGGATGCGCCCGTCGTGCTGTTCTTCGGACTCCTGCGGCCGTACAAGGGTCTGGACACGCTGCTCGAGGCGTGGCGGGGCATCTCGCCGGGCGCCGAGCTCTGGGTGGTGGGGCGGCCGCGCATGCCGCTCGAGCCGCTGCTCCGCGCTGCGCCACCGGGCGTGCGGTTCATTGCCCGCTTCGTGTCCGACGCCGAGCTCCCCGCGTTCTTCCGCCGGGCCGACGTCGTCGCGCTCCCGTACTCCCGGACCGAGCGGTTCGACTTCTCGGGCGTGCTGGCCACCGCCCTGGCCTTCGGGAAGCCGACCGTGATCAGCGACGTCGGCGGCTTTTCCGAGGTTGCGGCGGCCGGCGCCGCCCGACTGGTAGCGCCCGATGACCCGGGCGCGCTGCGGGCCGAGATCGAGGCTCTTCTGAACGATCAGCAGGCCCGCGAGGGCCTCGCCTGGGGCGCGCTCACCGCGGCCAAGGGCGTGTATTCGTGGGAGACCGCGGCCCACGAGACCCTGGCCCTTTACCGGGAACTGGTTCCATAGCCCGCCGTGACCGTCGTCGCGATCGTGTTCTGGGCCTCTGTCGGCCTGATCCTGTACGCCCACGTCGGCTATCCGGTGCTCCTCGGGCTGCTCGCCTGGCTGCGGGACCTCGCGCCGCGGACACGCGCTCGTGTGCGTACGCGGATGCCGCCGGACGACGAGCTTCCGAGCGTGTCGGTGATCGTCGCCGCCTACGCGGAGCAGGACGTGATCGCCGAGCGCGTGGCGAACATCCGCGCGCTCGACTATCCGGCGCAACTGGTCGAGCTGATCATCGCCTGCGACGGCTCTCCCGATGAGACCGCGGCGAGGGCCCGTTCAGCCGGTGCCGACGTGGTGCTCGAGCTCCCTCGGGGCGGCAAGATCCGCGCCCAGGACGCGGCGGTGGAGGCGGCCCGCGGGGAGATCGTCGCGTTCTCGGACGCGAACGTGACCTGGCAGCCAGATGCGCTGCGGCGCCTGATGGCCCCGTTCGCCGATCCGCGCGTGGGCTACGTGTGCGGGGAGGTGCAACTGGTCGACGCCGTCACCGGGTCAAACCAGGAGGGGCTCTATTGGCGCTACGAACTGGCCCTGCGCGCGCTCGAGTCACGGGTGCGCTCGGTCACCGGCGGCAACGGCGCGATCTACGCGACCCGGCGCGAGGCCTACCTGGTGGTCGACCCGATCATGGGCCATGACCTGTCGTTCCCGTTCAACATGGTCAAGCGGGGCTGGCTGGCCCTGGCCGTCCGCGAGGCCCAGGCCAGCGAGAAGATGGTCCCGACGATCGAGGGCGAGTTCGCCCGAAAGCGGCGGATGATGAGCCACACCTGGCCGATCGTCGTGCGGGGCGGGATGCTCTCGCCCCGGGGCTACGGGTTCACGTACGCGTTCATGATCGTCTCGCACCGGATCCTGCGCTACCTGACGCCGTTCCTGCACGTGATCGCGTTCGTGGCGAGCCTGGCCCTGCTCGGTCAGGGTTGGGTGTACGTGCTCGCGGTGGTCGTGCAGGCTCTGGTTCTGGTGGCCGCCGCGGTGGCCGGCGTGGTCCCGTCCCGGGCGACGCTGGTCGCCCGCTACTACGTGCTGACCACCGCGTCGCTGGCCGCGGGCCTGTGGGACTGGCTCGTCCACGGCACCTCGGCGGGTTGGGAGCCGGCGGAGGGGACGCGATGAGGGACTGGGCGCGAGTGCTCGACCTGTTGGTTGCCGCGCCGGCGGCGCTGGTGACCGCGCCGGTGGTCGGCGTGCTGGCCGTGCTCATTCGGCTGGAGTCCCCCGGCCACCCGCTCTACACCCAGACCCGGGTTGGTCGTGACGGTGAGCTGTTCTCGATCTACAAGCTGCGCACGATGGTCCGCGGCGCCGAGTTCACCGGGGCCGGTCTGGCCATCCAGGAGGGGGACGAGCGGATCACCCGGATCGGAACGTTCCTGCGCCGCTACTCGCTCGACGAGCTGCCCAACCTGTGGAACGTCGTGCGCGGGGAGATGTCGATCGTCGGGCCGCGCCCGACCCTGGCCGTGCAGGTCGAGCAGTACACCGAGCGCCAGCGGGGCCGCCTCGCGGTCAAGCCGGGGATCACCGGCTGGGCCCAGGTGAACGGGAGGGCCTCGCTCCCCTGGCCGGAGCGAATCGAGCTCGACCTGTGGTACGTCGAGCATCGCTCGCTTTTGCTCGATCTGCGGATCCTCGCCCGGACGGTGCGGATGGTGCTTGGCGGCGAGGGCATCTACAAGGGAGAGAGGGGCGGGTGGCTTCCTCCGACTCCGTAGCCGTACTGCTCACCGGCGTGGGCAAGCGCTACGACATCGTGTCGGCCTTCGCTCAGCACGCCACGGTGGTCGCGGCCGACCCGAACCCGTTGGCCCCGGCCCAGTATGCGGCCCATCACCGGCGGGGCGTGCCGCGGATCGAGGAGCCTTCGTACGTGCCGGAGCTGCAGGCGCTGTGCTCGGAGTTTGGCGTGGGGGCGGTGGTCCCGCTCACCGATCTCGATCTGGAGGTTCTCGGTCAGGCCCGCGCCGACGGCCTGCTGCCCGCGTTCGTGCCCGACCCCGAGATCGCCCGGGCCACGTTCGACAAGTACGAGACCCACCTGCTGCTCTCGCGCTGCGGACTGCCCTCACCGCCCACCGCGCTGCCCGGCGATCCGGTGGAGAGCTTCCCGGTCATGGTCAAGCCGCGCTGGGGCTCCGGGGCGCGCTCGATCCACCGCGCCGACGACCCCGAGGCGGCGGAATTCTTCATTCGCTATGTCCGCGAGCCGACCATGGTGCAGCGCTTCATGGACGGCCCGGAGTTCTCGATCGACGTCCTGTGCGATCTGGACGGCCGCTGCCTGAACGCGATCCCCCGCACGATGATCGAGTCGCGCGGTGGCGAGTCCATCAAGGGCAAGGTGATCGCCGACTCCGAGTTGATCGACCTCGGCCGGCGCGTCGCCGAGACATTGAGGTTCCGCGGGCCTTCGACGATCCAGGTGTTCCGCGACAAGGAGATCGGCCTGGGGATCACCGACGTCAACACCCGCTTCGGGGGCGCCTTCCCGGCGCCGATGTACGCCGCGCTGCCCGGGCGGACCTACCCGGAGTTGATCGTCCGGATGGCCCGGGGCGAGACTGTGGAGCCGCACGTGGGCGAGTTCTGCGCCGGCATCACGTTCACGCGCTACTACTGGCAGCTAGAGCTCGACGAGACCCTCCAGCCGACCGGCCGGGACATTATCTCGCCACCCGGTCCGCCGGCGCCGCGGTAGGCCCGGTCTCGCCGCACTCGGCGGGCATCGTGGCTCGAGCGTGGCGAAACCCGCGCTATTCGCGACTTGGCGCGCACTCGGCGGTGGCGAGGTGTCGAGTGCGGCGAAACCGGGGGGTCCTACTCCGACGAACCTGCCACTCGGCGTCGCCTACGGCTCGAGTGCCAGGAAACTCGGCCCAGGGCCGAGCGAATCCGCATTCACCGCCGGCGGCGCGGTGAGTGGCAGGTTCCTCGCCACCGGAAAGAGGTGCATCGTGGGTCGGGCGCGGCGGGCGGGTGTGTCTGTGGATCTGTGGACCTGCGTGCTCGCGTGGGCTCAGGCGCGGGCCGCCCGGGCACGCCGGCGGCCCGACCCGGACCCGACGGCGGCGGTCTTGCCCCAGCACTCGTCGACGAACGCGGCGATCTCGTCGGTCAGCCGCTCCGGGGTCACGCGCAGCTCGCCGATCCAGCTCGCCTGGATCATCCGCGCGTTCGGCATCTCCTCGACCAGGGCGCCGGCGTCGGAGAAGGGGTGGATCGGGTCACGCAGGTGCCCGAT
>DATFDC010000067.1:0-6549 GCA_035252415.1 Solirubrobacteraceae bacterium | reverse complement strand
CTCACCGAGGCACTCGTCGACCACCTCGAGCAGGGGCCAAACCGAGCGTTCCGCCGCCCAGGGGTCATTCTCCGGGTCGATGCCGGTCGCGGCCGCCAGCGCACCCCGGATCAGGCGGCCGGGAAACGGGAACTCGACGTTCGCGCAGACGCCGTCCTGACGACCCCCCGTGGCCCCCAGCCGTGTCGACAGTCGCTGAGCGAGCCAGCGCTCGATCCCGCGCGTCGGCACCGCGACCACGTCCGGCGTGAACGGATCATCGAGCGGCGCCTCAAGCGTCTCGGCCAGGCCGTCGGCGAGGCGGTCGGCGCGTTCGGCTCGGTGGATGTGAAGCATGACTTTGGAACCTAGCGGGGGGTGATTTCCGGGGTGTCTGCGACTCTAGGAGTCGATGACGACGACTGGTTCTGACACATTTGCCTCGCTGGCGCTGGATCGCCTGCGGATCCTGACCGGCGATCCCGGGGCCGAGTTCCGGGAGGATCAACTGGATGCCATCCACGATGTGGTGGTGGACCGGGCGCGCGTCCTGTGCGTGCAGCGGACCGGCTGGGGCAAGTCCGCCGTGTACTTCATCGCGACCGCGCTCCTGCGCGAGGCCGGGGCCGGGCCGACGCTGATCGTCAGCCCGCTGCTCGCCCTGATGCGCAACCAGATCGCCGCCGCCGAGCGGCTGGGCCTGCGGGCGCACACGATCAACAGCACCAACCGGGACGACTGGGCCTACGTGCGCGACCGACTCGATGCAGACACGGTCGATCTCCTGCTGATCAGCCCCGAGCGGCTCAACAACCCACAGTTCCGCGACGAGATGCTGCCGCTGTTCGCGGCCTCGGTCGGGCTGCTGGTGATCGACGAGGCGCACTGCATCTCGGACTGGGGCCACGACTTCCGCCCGGACTACCGGCGGGTTAGGGACATGCTCGACCGGCTGCCTTCCGGGGTCGCGGTACTGGGGACCACGGCCACGGCGAATGACCGTGTGGTGGCCGACGTGTCCTCACAGCTCGGGGCAGGGCTGCGCGCCTATCGCGGCCCGCTGGCTCGCGGCAGCCTGCGCCTCGAAGTGATCGACCTCCCCCGGCCGGCCGAGCGGCTGGCCTGGCTGGCCACACATCTCCCCGAGCTCCCGGGCTCGGGGATCGTCTACACGCTGACCCGGCGCGACGCGGAGCAGGTCGCGTCGTTCCTGTCGGCCCAGGGGATCGCCGCGGTCGCCTACAGCGGCGAGCACGAGACCGATGCGCGAGTGGCGATCGAGGACCGGCTGCTCGGCAACCAGGTCAAGGCGGTCGTGGCCACCAGCGCGCTCGGGATGGGGTACGACAAGCCCGACCTGAGCTTCGTCGTGCACTACCAGGCGCCAGGCTCGGTTATCTCCTACTACCAGCAGATCGGCCGGGCCGGTCGCGCGATCGAGCACGCCGACATCGTCCTGTTGCGCGGCGGCGAGGACCGCCGGATTCAGGACTTCTTCATCGAGCAGGCCTTTCCGGCGCGAGAGCACGTGAAGGCCGTCCTCGACGACCTCTCGGCTGCGGGCGATGCGGGACGGACCACACGCGAGCTGATGGCCGTGGTCAACCTCGGCATGGGACGGATCGAGGCGATGCTCAAGATCCTCGACGTGGAGGGCGCGGTGGGGCGCGCCGGCCCCTGCTGGAAGCTCGCGCCGGATGCGGACTGGAACTACGACGCCGAGCGCTACGCCGAGGTCACCGCGCTGCGCCGCGCCGAGCAGCGGGCGATGGCCGCATTCGGCACCGACGGGCGGTGCCTGATGCGCGTGCTCCAGGAGGAGCTCGACGATCCCGCGCCGGCCGACTGCGGGCGCTGCGCGGTGTGCGCGGGCGCGCGCTTCGACGCTCCGCTGGACCCTTCATTGGTCGAGGCCGCGGGAAGACATCTGCGGTCAACCCCGATCGAGCTCGAGGTCAAGAAGATGGCCCCGGACGAGGCCGGCACGATGCGCAAGATCCCCGAGGAGGTCCGCGTCGAGCCGGGCTGGGCGCTCGCGCGGTTCGGCGACGGCGGCTGGTGGCCGGCAATCGAGCGCGGCCTGCGGTCCGGCGAGTTCGAGGACGATGTCGTGGAGGCGGTCGCCGATCTGGTGCGCTCCGCCGGAGCCGACTGGGTCACCACCGTACCGTCGGTCCGGCTCGGCTACGTGCTCGACCGGTTCGCCGATCGCCTTGGCATCCCGTTCGTGCGCCTGGTCGAGCGCGTGTCAGAGCGCCCGCCCCAGCGCGACATGGCCAACGCGACTCAGCAGGCCGCCAACGTCCGTGGCGCCTTCCGGGTGGTGGGCAAGCCGCCTCCCGGGGCCGGCGTCCTTCTCGATGATCGACGCATCTCGGGTTGGACGCTGGCGATGGTCGGCGGCCAGCTGCGCCGCGCCGGCGCCGCCAGGGTGATCCCGGTGGCGCTCGCCACGCTGAACTAGGGCTTGGGCCTGTGAGGACGATAACCCGATGGCGATTCAGCTCTCATATACGTAGCTTCAGCGCCAAAGTCCGGGCCCGGATTCAGCCGGCGTGCTGCCTGGCCTCGGGTGAGGCCTCCCAGAAGTCGTCGAGCTTGGTCGAGTCGCTCCGGCCGAGCCTGGGCGACAACGCCCACATCTCGACCGGCTCGTCGCCCTCGTTGCGGTGCGAGCGCGGCGTCTTCGGGGCCACGCGAACGGCTGCCGGCGCGCTCACGGAACAGATCTCGTCGCCGAAGCGCATGGTCAGCGTGCCGCGGGTGACCAGGTAGAGCTCCTCGATCTCGTCGTGGAAATGGCCCGTCCCCTGCTCGAAGTCGGAGTGCGCGGGGATCCGGATCAGGGTGGCGGCCAGCTGGCTGCACCCAAGCGCGCTGGTCAGGCTGCGGAACTCGCCGGGCACGTCGGTGCCGGCATACGCGTCGTCGGCGTCATCGGGGTTGACAATGGCAAAGTCAGACATCCTGATAGACCGTCACTTCCTCGGTATAGAACTCGATTGCCGCCCGCCCCTGCTCATGCGGGCCGTAGCCGGACTCCTTGATGCCGCCGAACGGGACGTGCACCTCGGCGCCGGCGGTCTGCGAGTTGACGTGGATGATCCCGGCTTGGAGCTCGTTCACGCAGCGGGTGGCGGTGGCCAGGTTCGTGGTGAATACGGCCGCCGAGAGTCCGAAGCGGACTCCGTTGGCCCGCTCGATCGCCTCGTCGAGGCTGCCGTAGCGGTACAGGGTCGTGACCGGGCCGAACACCTCCTCGCAGGACAGGAACCCGTCGTCGGCGACGTTCTCGAACACCGTCGGCGCGATCAGGTACGCGTCCGGATCCGCGCGCTCGCCGCCGGTCAGCACGGTTCCGCCCTCGTCGCGACCTCGGGCAATTCCGGAAACCACGCTCTCGAACTGCGTCTGATTCACGATCGGCCCGACCTCGGTCTCGGGGTCGGACGGGTCGCCGACCTTGCCCTGCTCGACCCGCGCGAGCAGCCGGTCGCGGAACTCGTCGTAGATGCCGTCCTGGACGTAGATGCGGCGGGTGGCCGTGCACTTCTGGCCGGCCGACCAGAACGCGCCGACGAACGCGGCGGTGACCGCGGCGTCGAGCTTGGCATCGTCGGCGACGATCAGCGGGTTGTGGCCGCCGAGCTCGAGCTGCACCCGCTTGCCGAGTGAGGCGGCCTGGTCGCGTACGCCGCGGCCGACCGGGACCGAACCGGTGAACGAGATCGCGGCGACACGGGGATCGGCGACCAGCGGCTCGCCCACCTCGGAGCCCCGCCCGATCACGACGTTCAAGACCCCGTCCGGCAATTCGGCCTCCTCGAACGCGCGCACGAGGTGAAGCCCGGTGAGCGGCGCATCCTGGGCCAGCTTGACCACCAGCGTGTTGCCGTAGGCCAGCGCCGGCGCGGCCTTCCAGGTCGGGATCGCGGCCGGGAAGTTCCACGGGGTGATCAGCCCAACCACGCCGAGCGGCCGGCGCCGGGTGTAGACGGCCGAGCCGGTCAGGGACTGCTCGTACATCTGGCCGACCGGCCGGAACGCCTCGCCGGCGAAGAAGCGGAGGATCTGCGCCGACCGCGCGGCCTCGCCGCGGGACTCGCGCAGCGGCTTGCCCATCTCGCGGGTCATGTCCTGGGCGATCTCCTCCACCCGGGATTCGATCACCGCCGCGGCCCGGACGAGGAACGCGCCTCGCTTGGCCGCCGGCAGGGTCGACCAGGCGCCGAACGCCTCGGCTGCCGCGGCCACGGCCGCGTCGACATCCTCGGCGCTCGAGCGGGGGAACTCGCCGACGACCTCCGAGGGCCGCCACGGGTTGTGGCGCTCATAGGTCCGGCCGCCCTGCGCAGCGGTCCACTCCCCTGCGACGTAGTTGGCGGCACCTGGGGCGATCGTGGTTTGGGACATGGCGTCTTTCTAGCCCTCCTGTGAGTCGTTGGCCGCGGCAACCGGGTTGCGCAGCAGGCCGATCCCGGGAATCCGTATCTCCACCGTGTACCCAGGCGCGAGCGTCACGTCGTCCGGCGGAACCAGACCGGTACCAGTCAACAGCACGCTGCCCGCCGGCACCGGATTGTCGCGGCGCAGGTACGCGATCAGCTCGCCGATCGAGCGGCGCATGCGCTCGGTCGAGGTCTCCTCGGCGAACAGGACCTTTCCCTCGGCGTCGAGGATCCGGCTCTCGATCTTGAAGTGCTGATCGAAGGACTCCGGCACGAGCACCGCCGGCCCGAGCGCGCACGCCCGGTCGTAGATCTTGGCCTGCGGCAGGTACAGCGGGTTGGCGCCTTCGATGTCGCGCGAGGACACGTCGTTTCCGATCGTCAGTCCGAGCGGGCCGTTGGCGCCCACGACGACGGCCAACTCCGGCTCGGGCACCGTCCACGACGCGTCGCTGCGCGCGGCGATCGCCGCGCCCGGTCCGACCGTCCGGCGCCCGGCGGCGTCCTTCATGAACAGCTCGGGACGCTCGGCCTCGTACACGAGCGCGTACACGTCGACCACCTGGCTCTCGTGCATGCGGGCCGCGCGACTGCGCTCGTAGGTGACCCCGGCGGCCCACGTCTCGGGCGCGTCGATCGGGACGAGCAGCTGCCAGGGCTCGGCCGGCTCGAGCGTCTCGGGATCGACAATCGGCACCGTCTCGCGAACCGGCCCGGGAAGCTCGCCGCGCTCGAGCGTCGCCAGCATGTCGCCGGCCCCAAGCAGGCTGAGCTCGTGATCGCCCACCACCGCAACCTGGATGCGCCCGTCACCGTCACGCAGGCGTACCAGGCGAGATCCGACGACCGACTCAGCCATGTACCGGCAACGTCGCTCCGAGCTCGGCGGCCAGCTCGCGCAGCTCGGACATCGTGGCCTCGGCGATCGGAATCCCCTCGCGCCGGCGGCGCTCGGCGCTCAGCAACTCGGGCTGGCCGGGGAGCAGCACCCGCTCGATGCCCGGGGCGGTGGGGGTGCTCTCGAGCGCCTGGGCCATCTCCTCCACCTGGCCCATGTAGTGCTCGACCGAGATGAACGCCTCGATCTCGAGCGCCATGACGAACATGCCGTTGCCGTCCCCGTACGCCGGGAGCATCGCCGGCCCCATCCCCGAGAGGATGCCCCCGAGCCCCTCGATCGCCACCGCCAGCGCATAGCCCTTGTGGCCCTCGGCCGGAAGCAGCGCGCCGCCGTTGTAGTAATCCTCGGGGTTGATGCTGGGCCTGCCCTCGGCGTCGATCAGCGTCCCCGCAGGGACAGTGCGGCCCGCGGCCCGCGCCACCCGCACCTTGCCCTCGGCGCGGACGGAGGTGGCGAAGTCCACCACGATCGGCGGGCGTCCTCCGGCACGTGGGATCGCGAACGCGATCGGGTCGGTCCCCAGGCGCCGGGCGCGGCCGCCGAACGGGGCCACGTTGGGACGCGCGTTGGTCACCGTCATGCCCAGCTGCCCGCGCGCCGCGATCAGCTCGACGTAGTCGGCCATCCGGCCCACGTGCGGGGAGTCCTGGAGGATCACCGCGCCGACGCCCTGCTCGGGCAGCCACATCATGTCGCTGTGATAGCCGATGAGATCGCCGCCGTGATGCACGACCGGGATGCCGTAGTGCGTGTTGACCATCAGGCCCATGCCGTAGGTCGTGTCCTTGCCGATCGCGACCTGCGGCGCGCGCCGCGCGAGCAGCGGCTCCTTGGCGATGTACGTCTTGCCGTCGGGCAGCTTGCCGTCGGCGAGCTCCATCTGGACGTAGCGCAGCATGTCGTGCACGTTGCTCCACGCGGCGCCGGCGGGGCGCACCGGGATCGCGGAGTAGTTCATCTCCATCAACGCCTTGGCCGGCTTGCCGTCGACGTCGGGCGAGTGCGGCATCGCGTGATTGCCGCGCAGCGCGCGCGCGTAGTCGAACGTCGTTGCCTTCATGCCGAGCGGATCGAGCACGTACGTCTGCATCGCCTTGTCGTAGGCGCCGCCGAGCTCGAGCTTGGGATAGAGCACGTGGCCCGCCACGAAGCCGGCGGCTGCGGCCATCACGTTCGAGTACTGGAACATCTCGCCGAACTTCGAGGTCGGCTGCATCTTCG
>DATFDC010000066.1:0-2401 GCA_035252415.1 Solirubrobacteraceae bacterium | reverse complement strand
CGAGCCCGGCCGGGAGCCCCGGCACGTGCGGGCCGTCCCGATGGGCGCGGGGCAGAAGATCGCCTCGGCCATCGAGGTGTTCAACAACTCCGAGCACCGGCGGACCGTGGCCGGGGTGGCCCGCTCGCTCGGCGCGCCGATCGTTTCGATACACCCGAACGAGGCGCATTCGAGCCGCGTGGACATCGTGGCGGCCTGGGAGCTCTGCTGGTACCGCTACGAGGTGGACCTGTCCGACGACGTCCCGCTGGTGCGGGAGGCCGGGCGGGGCTACGAGCTGGACGAGCTGAGCCCGCACGAACGCGAGTCCAACGCGGCCTACGACGAGCACGGGGCGCTCGCGGTCCCGTGATCGGGCGGGTGGACAAAGGTTCGATGGTGGACCTCGCCAAGCGTCTCTAACCTCTTTCGCGTGATCTACTGCGTCGTACCAGAGGAGCTGTCCGACGAACTGCTCCCTCGGCTCGAGAGCTACTACGCCGACGACCCCAACGTCGAGGTGATCGTCGACCGTCGTAAGGCCTCTCGGCGGGGCCGCAGCTCGGGCAGCGGAGGCAACCGCGAGGTGCGCGATCGGCGCCGTCCGCGCGTCGCCGGCGAGCTCCCGCAGCTGGCCACGGATTGAGCCTGGTTTCGCCCGTCCCGTGAAGGTCGTCCTCCACGTCGACGGCGGCGCGCGAGGCAACCCGGGGCCGGCGGCGATCGGCGTGGTCGTCTCGAGTCCCGACGGCGAGGTGCTGGACGAGGTGGCCGAGACGATCGGAGTGGCCACCAACAACGTGGCCGAGTACCGGGCGCTGCTGCGAGGCCTCGAGCGGGCGGGTGCCCTGGGCGCCACCGAGGTCGAGATCGTCAACGACTCCGAGCTGGTCGCCAAGCAGCTGACCGGTGCCTACAAGGTCAAGCACCCCGCGATGAAGCCGCTCCACGCGGAGGCGATCGCCGCGCTGCGACGGTTCGACGCCTGGCGGGTGCGCAGCGTTCCCCGGGCCCAGAACGCCCGGGCCGACGAGCTGGTCAACCAGGCGCTCGACGAGGCCTTGTAAGCGCCGCGAATCGCCCGTCCAGCCGCTCGGAATCGCCGGCGCTGCCCCCCGCGATACCGTCGCACCGGTTTTCGGTGCGAGAGGCGCTGGGTAAGCCGGACGCGTGAGCGTCGCTGCCGATCCCGCGAGACGGCTCATCGAGCACCGGACCGGCCATCCGGTCATTAGCCTGTATCTCGACCTCGATCCTGAGCGGTTCGCCACCGCGCCGGCGCGCTCGGCCCAGATCCGCTCGCTGATCGATCAGGCCGCCCGCGAGCTCGACGCCACCAACGGCCTGAGCCACGAGGACCTGGTCACGCTCCGGGCCGACCTGAAGCGGGTCGACGGCTACCTGAACTCGCGCGAGCCGCCGTTCCAGGGCGCCGGCGCCCTCGGCGTGTTCTGCTCGGGGCAGGACGATCTGTTCGAGGTTGTCCAGCTCTCGAGGCCCACCCCCGGCCGGGTGGTAATCGGGCGCTCCCCCTACGTGGAGCCGCTGGTCACCGCGTTGCAGCAACGCCGGTGGCTCGTCGCGCTGGTCAGCCGTCGCGCCGGACGGGTGCTGGCGGGACCGGTGGACGGGCTCCAGGAACACGCGAACTTCGACGAGTACGTGCACGGCCAGCACGACCAGGGCGGCTGGTCGCAGGCTCGGTACGAGCGCAGCGTCGAGAAGGACACCGACGATCACCTGCGGCGGGTGGCCGAGGGCGTCAACCAGCGCTTCCGCGAGGAGCGCTTTCACCGAGTCGCCCTGGGCGGTCCGGTGGAGATCGTCCCCCGTCTGGAGGCGTTCTTGTCGGCCGAGGTGAAGGCGTGCCTGGCTCCCGGCCGGATCGAGCTCGACCTCTCGAGCGCGGGCGACGACGAGATCCGTAACGCGCTGGCCAAGCTCGTCCTCGAGGACGAGAAGCGGTGCGAGCGCGAGGCCCTCGACCGGCTGGCCGCCGGCGTGGGCAGCGGCGGGCGCGGGGTCGGCGGACCCGAGGAAACGCTCGAGGCCCTCAACGAGCGCCGGGTGCAGACGCTGCTGCTCGAGCCCGGCTTTGACCGCAGAGGCGCCCGGTGCCAGTCCTGTGGCCTGTTGATGCTCGATGAATCGGGCGGCGGGCGCTGCCCGGCCGACGGCGGGCCGCTCGAGCGACTCGAGCACGTGCGCGAGGCGGCCATCGAGGCCGCCCTGGCCCAGGGCGGCGATGTGATGGTCGTCCGCCACCACCCCGATCTGGGTCCTTTCCAGGGCATCGGGGCGATTCTCCGGTTCTAGCGCGCCGGGTCGGCCGGTCACCCCGCTGACCCGATGTCGGCGCGCTTACCGCTACGCTCTGCGCCGTGAACGATCCCCTGACCGAGCTGAGCGCCCGGCTCGAGGA
>DATFDC010000065.1:0-2441 GCA_035252415.1 Solirubrobacteraceae bacterium | reverse complement strand
CGCGCCCAGGGCTTCGACGTGATCTCGGCGTTGGACGGGAGCGCCGGCACCGCCGCGGCGGTCGACCACGACGTCGACCTCGTGGTGCTCGATCTGATGCTGCCGGGGAAGAGCGGTCTGGATGTGCTGGCCACCCTGCGCGAGGACAAGCCGGGCCTGCCGGTGATCGTGCTCACCGCGCTCGGCGAGGTCGAGCATCGTGTGGCCGGGCTCGACGCCGGCGCCGTCGACTATCTCACCAAGCCCTTTTCGCTGACCGAGCTGGCCGCTCGCATCAGGGCCCAGCTCCGGGCGGCGTCCCACGCGCCGCGCACGACCCTGACCGCCGGTGACATCGAGGTGAACCTGATTACGCGGGAAGTGCGGCGCGGGGGTGATCTGGTGCGACTGTCGACGACCGAGTTCGAGCTGCTCGCGTACCTCATGCACAACCGCGGTCACGTCCTCTCGCGTGAGCAGATCCTTCGCGCGGTCTGGGGCTATGAGTACGACCCCGGCACTAACGTGGTCGACGTGTACATCGGCTACCTGCGACGCAAGCTGCGCGCGCACGGGACGAGTGCGCCGATCGTGACCGTGCGGTCGGTCGGCTATCGCCTGGATGCCAGCACGTAGAGCACGGTCCCGTCGAACCTCCTCGGCGCGCGCACGACTCGCTCTGGTCCTGCCGGCAGGACTTCGCTGGCGATTGACGGCATGGGTGGCCGGAGTCCTGCTCGTGTCGGCGGCCGTCGTGTTCCTGGTCGTCTACCAGGACACCGGCTCCCAGCTGGAAATCGACATCGATCGCGACCTCAGCGGAGACACCAGCCAGATGATCCAGGCGCTGCACGGCCTGGACGGGCAGCCCGCCGCGCGAATCCGGGCCGCCGCGACCGACTACGTGCGCGCGCAGTCCTTTTCCGCGACCTCGACGATCCTGTTCGTTGTGATGCCCGGCGGGGTCACGGCGAGCAACCATCCGGACCTGTTCGGTTCCCCGTATCCGCAGCCGGGCGAGAGCGAGTCCGAGCAACTTCAGGAGAACGCGGAGGGCCGCAGGCTGAAGACGCCGGCGCTTGGATATTCGGTGGCGCCGGTACCGGACGTCGGCCGGATGCGCATCTTCGAAGCGCGCGCCGACATCGGCACCGTGCGGCTGATCGCCGGCGCGGGCGAGCCGCTGTCGCTGGTCTCCCGCGCGCAGCATGGGGTGGCCCGCGCGTTCGTGCTGGCGATCATCGTCGTGCTCGTCCTCGCGCTGCTCGCCTCCTACCTTGCCGGCGCGCGTGTGTCCGCTCCACTACGGCGAATGGCCGGAGTCGCCACGCGCGTCGACGCGGGCGATCTCGGGCCACGAATGGAGATCTCCGGTGGCCGGCTCGACGAGGTGCGCGTGCTGGCGGAGGCGTTCAACCGCATGCTGGACCGGCTCTCGGAAGCATTCGCCAGCCAACGCGAGTTCGTCGCCGACGCATCCCATGAGCTGCGCACGCCGCTGACCGTGATCAGCGGCCAGCTCGAGGTTCTGGCCGCCCAGGAGAACCCCTCGAGTGCCGAGGTCAGCCGGGTGGAGCGTCTCGTGCGCGCGGAGATCACCCGCGTGAGCCGGCTGGTTGATGACCTGCTGGTCCTGGCCCAGGCGGAGCGGACCGACTTCCTGCGGGTCGAGAACGTCGACCTGCGCGCGTTCGTCACCGACCTGTGGGACGGTCTGACGCTGACCGCGGAGCGCCGGTTCGAGCTCGGAACGATCGTGGACGGCTCGCTGCGCGCCGATCCCGATCGGCTGGCTCAGGCGCTGCGCAACCTCGCGCGCAACGCGACCGAGCACACATCCGAGCCCGACGGCCTGGTCCGCCTCGACCTGAACCTGCTCGCGCCGGACCGCATCCGCTTCGTGGTCAGCGACGACGGTCCGGGAATCCCCGAGCACGAGCGCGAGCGGGTCTTCGAGCGCTTTCACCGGACCGACACCGGCCGCACCCGCGCTACCGGCGGCGCCGGCCTGGGACTGGCCATCGTGCGGGCGATCGCCGAAGCCCACCGGGGCACGGTGCGCGTGCGCGACGTGTCCGATGGGCGGGGAGCATCGGTCGAGCTCATCCTGCCCGGCTTCCACGCCGCCTGATCGGCCCGGCGGCGTTTCTTAGACTCACCCGCGTGACCGTTGCGCTGAGCCTGCTCGAGGACGTGCGCTGGCGCGGGCAGTCGGTGGTTGGCGAACGCCCCCGCGCCCTGCTGGCGGCGCTGGCCGCCGGAGCGGGCCGTCCGGTGCGAGCCGAGGAGCTGATCGAGCTGATCTGGGGCGAGGAGGCGCCGGCCAACGCCACCAAGAGCCTGCAGGTGCTCGTGTCGCGTACGCGGAGCGTCTGCGGTGCCGATGCGATCGTGCGCGACGGCATCGGCTACCGGCTGGGCGTCGCTCCGGCCGAGGTCGACAGCATCCGGCTGGCCGCACT
>DATFDC010000064.1:0-17974 GCA_035252415.1 Solirubrobacteraceae bacterium | reverse complement strand
GCCGCCACGCGCAGCGGCCGAAACCCGCCCTCGGTCACGGTGCCGGCGGGAGTGAACGCGGCGGCGGCGACCGCGATCGCGGCAAGTGCGTCACACGCGATCTGCGCGCCCGAAGCGATCGCGAATATCTGGGATCCGATGAGAGCAGGCAGCGCAGAGAAGACGAAATCGGTCAGACCCACGACCGCCAAAGCCGTCAGCAGCAACAGGTCACTGCGCCGGCGGTCGTGACGAAAGCTCTCGAGGAGCAGCCCGGCGCTCGCCAGCGCCGAAATCGCGATGAGCGTCTCGATCGCGGCGCGCAGCCCCGGCGCGGTCAGATGCATTCGGCTGGGAAGCCAAAGTGCCGTCGCCGACGCGACCGCGGCGCCGGTCAACAGAGCACCTCGTTTCAGCCGGTAACTCGTCCGCTCAGCTTCAGCCGGCGGGGGGACCGAAAGCCCGTTCGCGCCGCACCGCCCGTGGAGCCGCTCGTTCTGTCCCCATTCCAATATGTCGGTCGAGGCGCCGGTCTCGGCCATGCCTTTCATCCTTGTCCGTGCGTATCGCCCCACGCACCCTCGTTGATCGTCAACGAAAGCGAAGAAAAATAAGGGATAGCTAATTTATTGAAGCGATCATGTGAAGATCCACGTGCCGGGTTCGCGCAAGCGTTCAGGCTTGAACGGCGGGTGGGTCGAGCGTGCCATTGGCTGGACAGCGGTCTCCTATGAGACTGCACGTGTGCCGAGGTGCATGAGACATCGTCACGCCCGCCACTCGTGCGCGCGCGTGTGTTTGGGTATCGCCGTCACGGTCATCGCGGTTACCGCGAGCGCCGCCACGGGATCGCATCCAGCGGAAGCTGCGCATGCTCCGCCACGGATCACGATCAGCAGCCCGAAGGCCGCGCGCCATCCGTCTGGCACGAAGCTCCTCATCAGGTTCTCCTGCCACAGCGGAGCCGGTATCGCGAGTTGCCGCGGCACGCTCGTCGGCCCGGGCACCAAGAGCCGGAAAGTCGCCTCGGGCAGCCGGATCAGTCCAGCCAAGACGGGATCCCACACCCTGCGGATCACCGCCCGGGACCGGCGGGGAACGTCCGCCACGACCAAGTTGCGGTTCATCGTCGAACGCACCATCCGCTGGTCCGGCCACACCTGGTTCGTCCGCCACCCCGGATGGGGCGGCCCGGGACCGAACCGTTGGTCGGACTCCCGCGCCAACGTGAGAGTCAGCGGCGGTGAGCTCATCCTCTCGATCGTGCCCGACAAGTTTGGGAGGTGGACGAGCTCGGAGGTCGACAATCAACGGCATCTCGGGTACGGGACCTACCGATGGGTGGTCTCGTCGGACCTCAGCAGAGCCGATCCTCACCAGGTGCTTGGGATGTTCGTCTTCGGTGGGACGGGACCCTATGCGGACGAGATCGACCTCGAGGCCTCCCGTTGGGGGAACCCCCTCGCCCCGAGCGGTTCCGCCGCTGTGTGGCAGAACCTACGGACCCAGGCCAAGGCGTTCACGAGCTTCGCCTATTCCGATCGTCCGCCCTACGTCCACGAGTTCAGGTGGTCGCGCGATCGCGTCGATTTTCGGGTCACCGATGCGGCCGGCGCTGCGCTGCTCGATTGGACGGTGACGGTCGGAGTCCCGAAGCCCTCGAGCGAAGTGCCCATCGTCAACTATTGGCGCTTTCATGGCGTGCCACCGTCGTCCTCCAGCACGGTGCGCCTCGCCAGCTTCACCTGGTCGCCGCTTGGCCGCTAGACCACGCGGATCGCACGCCTTGACTGCGCTGTTCACGCTGAGCTATCTGTGGTCTCAGGGCTGCGGTCATATTCGTCGTGGCGGCGCAGCCAGGTCTGGAAGCCTGCGCTTTCGTCGCGGCCCTTGGGCACGCGATCGAGGATCGCGTAGTAGCCCATGAGGAATTCGACTCCGCGCCCGGTGGTCGAGTAGGTGAGGTACACGGTCTCGTCCTGGAGTGCGAAGGTCAGGAGCGCGAAGCCCTCCGAGATGTAGGTGGCGATATCGACGCCACACGCGCGCGCGTTACTGGCGACAATCGGCGGCAGTTGGGCGGCGTTCGCTTCGAACCACGCACGCGTGTCCTCGATGCTGGTCGATCCGCCGAAGTCGACGCTGAAATCGCTCCCGTAGCTCGACGCCCAGCCAAAGCTCCAGCCCATCCGCTGGCGGTAGCCGTGCAGCTTGTCGATCGATGCGCGGGAGACGCAGATCGTCGTTACGTCGCGGGCTTTGAGGTGGACGGCCAGTGGATCGAGCGCGTCGCCGATCGACGAGTTCGTGGGGCACCCAGCGCTGTAGTCGGGGCCGAACATGAAGTGGTAGACCGCGAGCTGGGATCGACCCTGGAACAGCTCCGCCAACGTCCTGGGGCCCTCCTCGGTCTGCAGCGTGTACTTCTTGTCGACCGCCACCCACGGCAGATGGCGCCGTCGCGCGGCCAGCTCATCCTCGAGGTGCGTCAGCTCCTTCTCGCGTTGGAGCAGCTCGGCTCTCGCTGTCTCCCACTCCTCGCGGGTGACGATCGTGTGTGTGCTCATACCTGATGTCCTCTCCAAGGTCGGTCGTGGTCTGGATAGCTGGGCGGCTACTCGGCGGCGGCTTGGACCATCGCGGCGTTCTGCCGCTCGAGCCCTTTGACCACGCCGATGCGCCAGCCGTCGGCGAGCATCTGCGAGAACGGGTCCGGGAAGATCTCGTCCTCGCCGCGCTCCACGCCGTCCAGCGCGGCACGCGCGACGTCGGCGGGCGGGGTCTTGGGGATGTCGAGATCGCGGATCATGTCGGTGTCGATCGGCCCGGGCATGACTGCGTGGACGGCGATGCCCCGGCCCGCCAGGAGCGCGCGCAGCGACTGAGTCAGCGAGAGCGAGGCTGCCTTGGAGACCGAGTAGGCCGGCAGCACGGGGACGGCCGCGAGCGCGCTGATCGAGACGATGTTGATCACCGCGCCGCGGCTTCGGGTCAGCGCGGGAAGGAGGGCCCGGGTGACGTCGAGCGTCCCGTATAGGTTGACCGCGAGATGTACCTCGAACGCGGCGCGGTCACTTAGGTCATCGGGCAGTGACACTCCCGCGTTGTTGACCAGGATGTCGAGCGATGTGACCGTTTGCACGACTTCCCGGATCTGCGTCTGATTGGTCACGTCGAGGATGATCGGCGTCACGCGCGGGTCGGGATGGACCATCGGCTGCCGCGCGGCGGCATACACTCGGCTCGCGTCGCGCCGCAGCGCCTCGTCGACCAGCGCGCGCCCAAGACCGCGGTTGGCGCCGGTGACAAAAACCGACTTGCCCTCGAATGAGTTGACCTGCTCCATGACAAGTTCCTTTCGTGTGACTGTGGTGATTGAGGTCCGCTCGGACCGAGGCCTCGCGGAGTGACTCCTGCGCGCGTCAGGTGCGGCCTATCTCCTTCGGCGAGGGCTGGGTCGATGCGGCTCCCATTGGAAGACGGCGAGCGCGGTGAGCAGTCCGCCCGCCGCCCAGGCAGCGAGCACGAGCATTGCTCTGACCGGCACCAGCCATGCGCCGGCGCGGTGCTCTACCGCTGCCTTGAGGGTGTCGACGAGGGGCTGGGCGGGGAGGTCGCCCGCGAGGCTGGAGAGCCAGTGCGGCTCTGAGATCGCGAACAGGACGCCGGAGATGATGATTACGGGGAAGTACGTGAGCAGCAGGACCGGGAGCGCGGACTCGACGGTCGGGATGAGCCTGGTTACCGCGGTCGCAGTCGCGGCCCACGCGAGGCCCCCGAGCGCGAGCGCGACCAGGATCGCGAGCGCCCCGCTCACGGTGAGTTCGACGTGGGGGCCCTGATCGAAGTGCGGGCCGTAGATCACCAGGGCGGCGAGCACGGTGATCGCGCCGGCGAGGAGGCCGGCGAGTGCGCTGGCCAGGATGCTGGCGGCGAAGTAGCACCAGCGCGGGAGCGGCGTGGCGCGCCAGCGCTTGAGGATCCCGGCCTCGCGGGCGGCAACCAGCCGGATCCCGTAGCTTGACCACGCGGTGATGGTCAAGCCGAAGATGGCGTACCCGGCGACGTTGGGGCTGCCGTGCTTGCCCTTTGAGGCGATCAGCAGGATCACGGGCAGGCCCAGTCCGACCGCGAGCGCGCGCCCGTTGGCGAGCAGCAGCCGTACCTGATGGCGGGTCTGTACGGCGAGCAGGCGCGCCGGGTGCGGAAGCCGCGTCATGCCGGCGGCGGGCGTGTCACTCATCGTGGGACTCCTCGCGTGGGGCGTATTGACCGATCGTGGCCAGATAGGCGTCCTCGAGGCTCGGGGGTCCGACCTCGATCCCGGTCAGGTCCAGACGCTGGCGGTCGGCCCACTCGATGAGTCCACGGAGCGCGCCCGCGATGTCATCGCTGCGGACCTCGAGCACGCGGCTGCGGTCGTCGAGGTGGGCAGCGAGACTGGCCGGCAGGCCGTCGAGCTCGGCGTCGGGCGGCAGTGTGTACCGGAGGTGGTCGGCCTCGTCGATGTAGTGGGTTGTGAGCAGCACCGTGGTGCCGGTCCGGGCGAGGTTCTCGATCGCCGCCCAGGTCCGTCGCCGCGCCTCGGGGTCAAGCGCCGTGGTCGGCTCGTCCAGGAACAGGACCTCCGGCCCGCCGATGATCCCGACGGCGAGGTCTGTCCGGCGGCGCTGGCCACCGGACAGCACGCCCACCCGCACGTCCGCGTCGTCGGCCAGATCGACCATCTTCAGCGCGTCGGCGATCGGCCACGGGTTCGGGTATAGCCGGCCGAATTGCGCCAGCAGCTCGCGGACGGTCACCTCGGCGTCGAGGCTGGTGGACTGCAGAACCAGGCCGATCCGCGCCCGCCACGCCCTACCCGCGCGGCGGGGGTCGGCCCCGAGCACACGGACCGTGCCGCGGCTCGGGACCATGAACCCCTCCAGCATCTCCAGCGTCGTGGTCTTCCCGGCGCCGTTGGGCCCGAGCACCGCCAGCACCTGGCCCTCGGGGACCTCGAAGCTGACGTCATCGACCGCCGTGAACTGACCGAAACGCTTGCTCAGCTTCTCCGCGACGATCGCGGTCATCGTCAGCTTCCGTGCCGATCGCCGGAGGGCCGAACGCCGGCGCGGCCGTGGTCACGGACGATGCTCCACACGGTCCAGGCGGCCAGACCGAGGCCGACGATCTTGAGGCCGTGCCCGACGATCATCCCGCCGGCGAACACCAGAACCGCGATCGCCGCCAGGAAATACGGCTTGGCGTGAGAGTTACCAAACAACATGTGAGGGCTCCTTTCGGGTAGCGCTTGGTGAGCGAAAGACTCCACTCCCAGCGGCTCGAATTCATCGGCGCCCGGCTAGAACTTGGCGTCTCTCACGCCGGGTGGACGTCTCTCCACCCACGGTTAGAGGTTTCGACTTCCACCCCCGGGCCGATGCACTGACTGCCGCTTGGACATAGCGTCTTGTGGGTGACTGTCGAGCCATCCGGCGATCTGATCGTTAAGGGAGCTGAGGTCACGCACGTGCGGCAGCTCGAGCGGCGGCTCGAGTTGCTGGTGCCGATGCTCTTGGCGCTGTTCGTGCTCTCCGCACTGCATGCCCGACCCCACCCATCCCTCGCCGGCCGCGGACTAGTCGCCTTGCTCGCAGCCGCAGGTTTCGCCCTCGCGGCTGGCGCGGCGGTGCGCTGGGCGCGGCGCTCGCCCACGCTCGATGTGGCTCTCGGTGCCGTGCTGGTCGCGACCGCCGCGGTGTTGATCTTCGTCCAGCCGACCGGGCCGGGCGCGGTCGCGCTGTTCACCGTCGTCGTCTTCCGCGTCCGGACGCTGCCCGGGCCGATCGCCGTCGGCGTGTCGGTGGTCACGCTCGCGGTGCTGGTCATCGCCACCGCCGTCGCGGGTCACAGCACGCCCGTCGTGCTCGCGGCACTTGGAGGCTTCTACGGGATGTCGTTTCTGGCGGTCCGGCTCGAGGCCGCCCACGTGCGCGCCAGACAGCTGGTCACAGAGCTCGAGCGCACACGCGCCGTCGAGGCGCGCGCGGCGGCGATGGCCGAGCGCCAACGGCTCGCGCGCGAGATGCACGACGTCCTCGCCCACTCGCTCTCAGGGCTGATGATCCAACTCGACGCCGCACGCATGCTCACGAGCGAGAACCCGGCCGACCCGCGCGTGAGCGAGACCATCCAGCGAGCCCATCACCTCGGTCGCAGCGGGCTCGACGAAGCCCGCCAGGCCATCGCGATGCTCCGCGGCGACGAGCTCCCCGGACCCGACCGGCTACCCGCACTCGCGTCGCAGTTCGAGCAGGACCACGGAATCCCATGTCAGCTGTCGATCACCGGCACCGAGCATCAGCTGCCCGCCGAGGCCAGGCTCGCTGTCTACCGCGTCGCCCAAGAGGCGCTCACCAATGTCACCAAGCACAGCCACGCCGAACGTGTGGAGCTGCGCCTGGACTACACGCCCGCCTGCACGCGCCTAACCGTCGAGGACCGTCACAGTGACAACAGCCACCGCGAGCCGGCCGACCATGCCAGCGTGCCCGGTGGCTACGGGCTCGGCGGCATGCGCGAGCGCGCCGAACTGAGCGGCGGGACGCTCACCGCGACCCCGACATCGACCGGCTTCCGCGTCGAGCTCGAGGTACCACGATGAGCCCGCCAATCCGAGTCCTGATCGCCGACGACCAGAAGGTCGTGCGCGAGGGCCTCACGATGGTGCTCGGCCTGCTCGACGGTGTCCAAGTCGTCGGCGCCGCCGCCGACGGCCACGAGGCGCTCGAGCTCGCCGCGCAGCTCGAACCCGACCTCGTGCTCATGGACCTGCGCATGCCCCGCTGCGACGGCGTCCAAGCCACGCGCCTGCTCACCGAAAAACACCCCACGATCAAGGTCGTCGTCCTCACCACATACGCCGACGGCCGCTCCGTGCTCGACGCGCTGCGCGCCGGCGCCCGCGGCTACCTCACCAAGGACGCCGGCGCCGAAGAGATCCACCACGCCCTGCACCGCGTCCTCGACGATCAGCACGCGATCGACCCCGCCGTCCAGCACCACCTGATCGACGCGATCACCAGCAGCCCACGCGCCCGCGGCCAGGCGAGCGAGCTACCCGACGACCTCACGCCCCGCGAGGCCGAAGTGCTCTCCCTCATCGCCCAAGGCCTCTCCAACGCCGAGATCGCCGAACGGCTCTTCATCACGGAGGGCACCGTCAAGAGCCACATCAACCATCTGTTCTCCAAGATCGACGCCCGCGACCGCGCCCAAGCCGTCACCTACGCCTACCGGCACGGACTCGCCCCGCTCTCGGGCCTGTATCCGCAAGCCGAACCAGCCCACAACACGACGGACCCGCCCGACAAGGACGGAAGAAGCTAACGCTCGGCACCATGGAACACGTCGGCCGACGCCGCCGCCCCGAGGCCGGGCTCGAGGTGTCCCATGGCTGAGCGGTCGCTGGTGGCAGTCAACGGCGCGGAGCCCAGGCGACGTCGTCGACCGCGAGAAACGGCGAGACGGCGATGGCCGCCGGCGTGATCCCGGCAAAGTCGACGACCTCCCGGTGGAGGTGAGACTGGTCGACGTAGCCGCTCTCGGCGGCGACCAGAGCGGCGCTGTGCCCTGCGACGAGACGGTGGGCCGCGTCGTCGAAACGAACGAGCCGGGCAGCACGTTTGGGGGTTAGTCCGATCTGCGAGACAAACCGGGACCAGAGACGCCTGCGGCTCCACCCAACCTCGCCCGCCAGCCGCTCAACCCGAACCCGTCCACGGCTGGCGATCATCTGTCCCCACGCGAAGGCGACTTCCGAATCGACCGCCCGGCGCGCATCGTAACGTCGAGCTAGCGCCGCGTCCGCGAGTTCGAAACGCTCGTCCCAGGACCTGGCGGCGCGCAGCTGCTCCTGGATTCGCACGGCGTCGCGTCCCCACAGCTCATCGAGGACAACCACCGTCCCGCCAAGCTGCGAAGAGGCGCCCAGGACCGTGTGCGCGACCATTGGCGACAGCCGCAGCTGGAGGCACTCGAAGCCTCCGCCGGCGCGTCCACAGACGCCGATGGGCGCGAGCCCGGCGACGACGCGCTCTCGCTGCTGCTGACCCTGTCCGTGATCGACGACGATCGCGGCGTCCCCGAGATCGAAGAGCACCATGACCGCCGGGTGCGGTATCACCGGCAGATCCACAGGCTCCGTGCCTCGATCACTGAACCCCGCCATGGTGACTCCATCCAGCCGACTCGGCCGGGACGGAACCGCGATGTCCCAACCAGGCCCACGCGCACGAACCCGTTCGGCAGATCGCACATCCAAATGTTACGAACCGCCGCTGGTCCGCGCAGCCGCTTCGGCAAAGCCCAGCAGCAGATAGCCGGTCGTATCAGGGTCTTCCATCATCGGGGTGTGTCCCACGCCGTGCAGCAACTCGACCCTCGCGCCGGGCACGGCACGGTAGGCGGCAGCCGACGAGGAGCGCCACCGCTGATCCTCGGCACCGAAGACCACCAGCACCGGGAGGCCCAAGGGGGCCAGTCGGTCGGGAAGGCTGCGCTGACCGAGGTAGTGCAAAGGGGCCCGCATCGCCCCCACGAAGTCGCGGTGCGTGATCCGCATCATGTGCTCGACAAACGCGACAGGGATGTCCACCGGACGCGTGAACGCAGTGCCAGCCGCCTTCCGTATGCTCGCGCCGGTCCGCAAGCGCCACAGCAACCGCCCGGGGAACCGTGTCAGTGAGAGGCGGAAGAGGAGGCGCTCGGGGATCTTGGCATCCAAATCGGGACCCATGTCGATGAGCGCCAAGCCCACGATCGCGTCCGGCCGTCGCTCCGCAAGGGCTGCGGCGATCGTGCAACCGGAGGAATGTCCGATCACCGTCACTCGGCTCACGCCGAGCCTGTCCAGAGCCAACGCGGCCCGGCGTGCCAACGTCGGGATGTCGTACCGGCCGGCGAGGTGCGTCGATCGTGCGCTGCTCAGGAAGTCGAAACGAATGACCCGGAAGGCATCAGCCAGCCATGGCACCACCGGGTCCCAGCAGAGCATTGGGGCGGCAGCATTGCCGAGCAGGAGCACGGCGGGCCCGCTCGTCTGGCCGTCCTCGACGACACCCACGTCACCACCGTCAAGCGAAACGGATTGGTCGACAGTCATGACGACATCATGGCCACGACGGCACCGCCTGTCTTGTACAAATGTTCGCTGATCTCGAGCGCGACCGACGGAAGCGACGCGCCAACCAAGTTTCAGCCGGCCCGACGTCGGTGCGTCGCCAAGCGGAGACCGGGGAACACTATGGGTATGGCCCCCAGCTCCATCCCCGACCCGTGCCCAAGTTGCGCGGCGCAGATCCCTCCGGACTCACAATTCTGCCCGCAATGCGGGGTGCGTTTGAGGAGCGGTGAGACGCTCGAGATGAGCGCCGGGCCCGTCGTTGCTGATCCGACGGTCACGCCGAGCGTGCCGACCGCGACATCTGCGCCGGTCGTCCATAGGGCCCACCACCGGCCACTGGGTATCCACCCGGTGCCGCTGCTCGGCGCGCTTGCAGCCCTAGCGCTGCTGCTCGCGATCATCCTGTTGGCGGTCGGCTCACTGGTGGCCGGTCTCATCATGCTCGGGATCGCGGTCGCCTCATTCAGCCTCTTCGCGGGCGGGGTCAGGCGGGAGCCCGACGCGCCGGCCGGCCGGGTCGTGCTGCGCACGACCCACCGGGCCAGGGCGCTGGCCGGGCTGATCGCGGTTGCGCTTCGCGCATGGGCGCGCGCCGCCCTCGACCTCATTCGGATTCGGGGCCGCCAGCAGCGGCTGCGCCGGAGCCTGAAAGCGAACCTGGCGCCGCTCGGCGAGGCCGTCCACCAGGACGACCAGCAGCGCGCGCAGGCGCTCAAGCAAAAAGCGGCAGAGATCGATCAGCAGCTGACTCAAGCCGAACGCGACGCATCAGCCGTGATCGTCGAGGCGCGGCGACAGATCGAGCACGAGCGGTCGACGATCGAACCGACCCAAGCGCTAGCCCGGCCGCAAGCTGAGCAAGCCGTCGAGGCGCCGCCAGACGGCGCGAGCAACGGCCACATCAGGCAAGCTCGCCCGCGACCCGGCTCCCCGCACGACCAGGCAGCGACACGCAACCGACGTGCTGGGATCTGGGGTCGCGAGTAGGCAAGCTAGAAGCTCTGGAGCCCGATCGCGCCGACTAGGGCGAGGGCCTCGGCGTCCGGCGAGCCGGCCGGTGCCGTGTACACGACCACGGTGAGATCCGAGCCTTGCACGGCGAGCGCGTCACAGTCGAGCGTGATCGTTCCGATGTCCGGGTGGTTGAAGCTCTTTCGGCGCGACTGTGTGTGCGCGACCGGCCGCCGTTCCCACAGCTCCGCAAACCGGGGGCTGAGCTCGCGGAGGTCTGCGATCAACTCGTTCAGATACTGGTCTTCTGGGAAGCGACCGAGCGCGTCGCGGAGGTCCGCTGCCATCGCCTCCTCAGCCTCGGCGTGCTCCTCGGGCGTGCGCTCGAGCCGCGATGGGGTCCCGCTGAAGTGTCGCCATGGAATCGTGCGCTCGCGCCGGGAGGCGCCGGAGAGGTCCCCCATCAGCGCGTTCGCGATCGAGTTCGCAGCGACGATCTCGCCGGCCGCGTCGACGACCATCACGGGGACATCGGTGAGGCGGTCGAGCAGTCGCCCGAGGCTTGGTGTGATGTGGCGGTTGATCGTCCCGGGTCCCGGCTCGAGGTGGCCCGCGAGGCGGAACAGGTGCGCACGCTCGTCGTCGGTGAGTCGCAGCGCCCGCGCGAGCGAGGCGAGCACCGACGGGGATGGGCCGTGCGCTCGCCCCTGCTCGAGGCGGGCGAGGTAGTCGAGGGACACACCCGCTAGGCCGGCTACTTCTTCGCGCCGCAGGCCCGGGGTGCGGCGCCCGCGGCCGGCCGGCAAACCCGCCTCGGCCGGGGTTAGCCGCTCGCGCCACGAGCGCAGGCAGCCGGCGAGCTCTTCCTGGGCGACGCTCACAGCATCAGATGATCGCGCACAGCAGCGCGAGCAGGGTCGCACTGTCAGTCCTAGGCAGCGCCGTCCTCTTGTGACCGAGGAGGACAGGTCGGACGATCGGATCCATGAGCAAGAAGACAACACTCATTACAGGTGCGAACAAGGGCCTCGGCCGCGAGGCCGCGCGGCGGCTGCTGGCCGAGGGCCACGACGTGTGGGCGGGCGCACGGGACAAATCGCTCGGGAAGGCGGCGGCCGATGAGCTCGGGGCCAGGTTCGTTCAGCTCGACGTGACCGACGAAGACAGCGTGGCTGCGGCGGCCGAGACCGTCGTCGCCGCGACCGGCGGCCGACTGGACGTGCTCATCAACAACGCCGGCATCGCGGGCGACCGAAAGCCGGCCGGCGAGGTCACGGCCGACGACATGCGCTCAGTGTTCGAGACCAACGTGTTCGGAGTCGTGCGAGTCACGCGCGCGTTCCTGCCGCTGCTGGAGCGCTCGGACAGTCCGGTGATCGTCAACGTCTCGAGCGGGATGGGCTCGATCGCGGTGACGACCGACCCACAGCGGTTCGAATCGACGCTGATCGGGATCGCATACCCGGCCTCGAAGACGGCGGTGAACATGCTCACGACGCAGTACGCGAAGGCGTTCCCGCAGATCCGGATCAACGCTGTCGACCCGGGCTACACCGCCACCGACCTGAATGGCCACACCGGGACGCAGAGCGTTGAGGAAGGCGCAGATGCGATCGTCGCGATGGCGAGGCTCGATCCGTCGGGTCCGACCGGAACGTTCGTCGACCGCAACGGGGGCGTCGCATGGTGATCCTGGTCACCGGCGGGATGGGATTCATCGGCTCGCACACCGCGCAGGCGCTGGCCGACCTCGGCGACGACTGCGTGGTGACAAGCCACCGCACGAGTCGCGACCTCGGCGACGCGATTTCGACTGAGCAAGTCAACGTTGCCGACCGGGACGCGATGATGGGGCTCGGCGATCGGCATGCGATCGACGGGATCGTCCACCTCGCCGATCCCGCGCTCGCGCACCTTGGAGATCCCGGCGCGGGTCCGGCCGCGCTCCTCGCGGACATGCGCGCCGGGGCGAATGGGTTGTTCAACGTGCTCGAATGCGCGATCGCGTGGAATGTCCGGCGCGTCACGGTCGCGAGCACGATCGGCGTCTACGGCGGTGTGCCCGATCTGCGGGGCGTCAGCGAGGAGTCGCCGCTGCAGTTGGCCGCCGGGAGCAACGTGGTCGCCGCTTCCAAGAAGAGCGCCGAGTTGGTCGTGTCACTCTTCCGCGAGCACGGCGTCGATGCGATCAGCGTCCGCCTCCCAGCCGTCTGGGGTCCGCGCGGGCGCAAGGAGTCGCGCTTTTTCGCCGCTCCGGGGCTAATCCACGCCGCGATCAGCGGGGCCCCGCCTCCGACCACTTACGCAGACGACGCGATCGACATGCTGTATGTGAAGGACTGCGCCAAGGCGATCGCGCTGCTGCAGACCGCTGATCGACTGGCGCACTCGACCTACAACATCGGCTCCGGCCACGCGACGTCGAACGCGGACGTGGTGGCGGCGATCAAGCGCGCCATCCCCGGCGCCGAACTGCCGCTCCAGGTCGGCCGGAGCCCCAACGGCGCGGTGGCATACCTCGACACAACACGCCTGCAGGCCGACACGGGCTTCGAGCCAGAGTACGAGCTCGACCGCGCCGTCACCGATTACCTGAGCTGGCTAACCAACCAATGATCGCGGCGGCTTGTGTCCGGGAGGGACCCGGGCCCCTCGGCATCATGCCTTCCTGATCTGGCACTCGCACCCGCTGAACGAGGTAGGCGGCGATGTCGCTCAGAACGACAGTTGAACTCCGGTGGTGCCGAGTCGACATGCAGGTTGAACCTCCCTGCGTCGTCGGCCGGTTCCAGGCGCTTGTGTAGCTGACACCCAGAGTCTCGGGATGAGCGGAAACCGAGGGACTTC
Source organism: Solirubrobacteraceae bacterium (assembly GCA_035252415.1). GTDB lineage: Bacteria > Actinomycetota > Thermoleophilia > Solirubrobacterales > Solirubrobacteraceae > Palsa-465. Next base: position 5,031 of record DATFDC010000064.1, on the reverse strand, counting down.
CCGGAACCGCTCAGCCTGCTTCCGGTGAACCGTACGGACGGGTCAGGACCTCAAAGCCGTGACCGGCCGGATCATGGAAGTAGAAGCCTCTCCCGCCGTGGTTGGTGTTGATCTGTTGCGGGCGTGACGGGTTCGGATCGGCCGTGTACGCGATCCCACGAGCTCGGACCCTGGCGAGGACCTCATCAAAGCGCTCGTCGTCGACCAGAAACGCGTAGTGCTGCATCTGGATCTCCTCGACGGGCGGCTCGGCGAATTGGATGAAGACGCCACCGTCGAGCCTGACTTGCGTGAAGGGGCCCCAGCTGGTGGGTTCTTCCAGGCCGAGCACCTCGGACAAGAAGCGGGCGGACTCGTGACGATCGCGTGCGGCAAGGATGCTGTGATTGAACGTGACGGACATTGGTCGCATTCAAGCCGAGTCGCGCTCTGACCGGGCCAGACGCATCCGGGCCGCTCCTGGCTCGACTCGGCGACCAGCCGGTCTTCGATGGCTCGGAGCGCTGCGATGAGTGGTTGGATGCCGGCCGGGCGCCTCGAGAAGCGGCTTGAGAGGGCAATCAGAACCTCGCCCTGTGCTCGGCCGGCTCGAAGCGGAGTGGCGGACGCATCTAGTCCGACCGACGCGGCGGGGATCAATCTGTCAGCCTCGCCAGATAGGTGCTCGTCTCGGATTCGTGCAAGCCGCCGTGCTGGCCGCGAAATCGCTGCTCGTTGCCCGCCGCCGAGCGAAGCCAGGCCTGGCGGCCCGCGGCGGGCAGCACCGCCACGTCCCCCAGGCGAGCCTCCAGCCGGGGGCCGATCCGGTCAAACAGCTCGCCCGCGGCCCGTACCTCGGCGCGACCCTCGAGCCTTGCCGACAGCTCGCGGATGACCGTGGGGACATGCTCGGCGTGCACGTGCAAGAAGACGTCGCGCGAGGATCCCGCTGGCCGCGGCTGTGAGAGCAGCGCGGGCAAACCGGGCCAGAGTTCGTCGAGGTAATCCACGCGGTCGGGCGCGACGTCGACCTGGCCGTGGTCGGCCGTGATCAGCACTCTCACCGCGCGCAAAGCCTCGATGGCTTCCCACACCTCATCGAGCGAGCGTCTGCACGCAGCCGCAAACTCCGCCGAACCGGGGCCGTGGTCGTGTCCCGCCCGGTCGATCAGGTCCCAGTACAGAAGCGCGTAGCGATGATCACTTCCCGGTGCGGCGAACGCCTCTCCGAGCGCACGCACACCCTCACGCAGCCGCCGAAAACCGATGACCCGGGCGCCGCGAGTCGCGACCGCGCTGAATGACCCCGCCAGCCGGGAGGGCTGCGCGACGATGCACGGGACGGCCAACGACTCATAGAACGTCGGGCCGGGGGCCAACACCGACGGGTCGAGCCGACCCACCAGCGTGCCCTCCTCCTCGGCACCGGTCGCGTTGAAGCGAAGCGGGCAGATGATCTCCCCGAGAGCCGGCTCGAGAATGTTCCATTCGTAAAGACCGTGCTCGTGCACGGGCATACCGAAATGCACCGAGGACACGTGCGCGGTCGTCGTGGACGGGAACTGCGACGGCAACGAAGTGACGTCCAGGCGCTGGATCAACGGGTGATCGCGGTTGCGCTCGAGGAACTCCAGCCCGAACGCGTCGAGCAGGATCAGGATCACGCGCTCGCCGGCGCCGATCCGCCGCTGGACCTCGGCCGGGATGTCGGCGAAGCTCTTCACAAACCGGCATTGTCGCCGGTTCGCAGCGGTAGCCAGCGCCGAACTCGACAAGCCACGCGGAGAAAGTCGATTGAATCGTCGCAGCTACTAGCCGTTCGCCCGTAGGCGAACTCGGCCTCTGACCGTTATTGCGAGCCCTCTCAGCCGGGTCAGAGAGGTGACGCGAGTTCGGGCACTGCGACCGGAGCGCACTGCTGACCGGACGATCGGCAATGATGACCTCGCGCCAGACCAGCATCGACCCACTGACAGCACGAAGGTGTGGTCCATGGCACTCCAACGACTCCGTGGCAGACAGAAACACGATCGACAACAGCGACGGCGATCCGGGCTGCTGTCGGTCGGTGGCACGCCTCGGCACGGTCACCGTCCGACGGCGACGCCGCGGTCGCGGAGCGTAAGGCCGCTCCGCCCCCTCGCCTGTGCGGCGGTGATCGTGATCGCTGGGGTAGTGGTGCTCGCGCTCTCGCAGGAATCCACGCGTCGACCTCGCGCGACGGCGATCGATGCTCAGCGTGCGCAGCAACTCGCGCGCCCGCGGGGGATTCGACGCGCGGTGGTGCCGGCGGGTGAGGCCAGCGCGCGGGCCGGCGCGGGGGTTCGGGAGCGTCGTGCCCCGCGACCGCTGAGCCTGAAGAAGGCGGTAGGGCAATTGCTCATCGGCACCTACGCCGGAGGGCAACCCCCATCGTCGATTCTCGATTCGGTTCGCGCCGGCCGACTGGGCGGCGTCATCCTCATGGGCGTGAACACCGCCGGAGGAGTTGCGGCGACGCACGCGGCAACGAACAAGCTCCAGGCAGCGGCGCGAGCGGGGCGAAATCCTGGGCTGCTGATCATGACCGATCAGGAAGGCGGAGAGGTCAAGAGGCTCGCGGGCGCTCCGGCGTACTCGGCCGCGGGCATGGCCGACGCCAGCATCGCCCGCCAACAGGGAACCGCGACCGCGGAGCTTCTACGTCAGGCGGGCATCAACGTCGATTTGGCGCCGGTTGCCGACGTCAGCCGAGTTGACGGCTTCATGACTCAGGAGCACCGTACGTTCGGGAGCGACACCCGCGGCGTGGCCCGCGCCGTGTGCGCGTTTGCCCGTGCGCTGGCCCATTCGGGCGTCGCCTACACGCTGAAGCACTTTCCCGGGCTCGGCGCCGCCGTCGCGAACACCGACGGCGCTCCCGTGAGCGTCTCCGAGCCGGCAAGCGAGATCGCTGCCGATGATGCGCCGTATCGGCAGTGCGGCCACGGGCCGCTCGCCCTGGTCATGGTCAGTAGCGCCAGCTATGACGAACTGACAGGTTCAACACCGGCCGTCCTATCGCCGTCCATTTATCACACGGTGATGGCTCGAGACGGCATCGATGCCGTCACCATCAGCGATAGTTTCCAATCCGGCGCGATGTCAGCGCGGCGATCGCCCGTGTCTGCAGCCATACGCGCGGGCCTCGACATGGTCATGTACCCCGACGACCAAGCCGCAAGCCGCAACGCATACAAGGTGCTGATGCATGACGCCGAACATGGGTCGCTCGACGCCGCGCGTGTCCGGGCCGCAGCGCGGAGAGTGCTCAAGCTCAAAGCCCACCTCGGCCTCGACTGAGCAAAGCAGAACGCGTGGTCCGGAGCACGCGATTCATGCGACTCTCGCCGAACACGATCTCCGAGCCCACACAAAGCACATCGACGAACATCGGCCGCTACACCCTCATGGGCGATCTGAACCCCTTCGCCGGATTCCGCCAGCCCGCGACCAGCTGCTAGCTGCGGAGGCACAGCGGGGAGGCTCGCGCTGCGGGCCTCCCCGCACCATGCAGGAATGATCACGCCCGACCCGCGGCGAGCTGGGCTCTCCGGCCCGGTCGGCCGCCCGGTGCCAAGCGTCGTGCTCGTGGCGGAGGCTGTGCTCTAAGACTTTGTAGGCGGAAGCCCAAGGTCGGAGCGCACTGTCGTCGCCGCCTTCTGTGTCTTGGTCAGGTCGTCTGCCAACCCTTGCAGCCACGACGGTGCGTTGACCGAGCTCTGCGTAGCGGCGCCCCGAAGGTCGCGAATAACCGGGGTATAGGCGGCGACAAGTGCTTTTAGATCAGCCGCGGCCGGAGGATACGCAGTGGCAATACCGAGGAGCTTGCCGTTGAGCTCGGTCAGTCGTCGCTCGAGCGGCCTAGCTGCTGCTGAAATCCGGGAGCCCGGCGTCGAGTTCGTGTACGCCCGAATCTTTCGGGCAAGGGCGGCGCCAGCCGCATTGGCCGGTAGAACAGCGGCCAGGTACGCCTGGCCTGCCTGCTGTTTTGTCATCGTCACCGCTGGGCTGGTCCGCGACGCGGCTGTGGTCGTCCGCGAGTTCTTCGCCGACCCGCCGCACCCGGCGAGGGCTACAGAGAAGGCAATCGCCCCGATCCCGATCACGTCTGTCACTCGGTTCATGGCGGTTCCTTCGGTACGGGCGATCATGAGTACGCCGGGACGTCCTGCCCGCGGGAAGACGGTCTGGCGATCCCCCGCGTGTTACGCCAGTTGACGAAGAACGTGCTCGAGGTCCTGCGGGTTGAACGGCCATGCGAACAGCGCGCGTTCGTGTCCGGTCGCGTCGAGCACGTACGCCGCCTCGGTGTGGTCGATGCCATACGTAACTGTGCCGTTGATCCGGGACGTTGTCACTTTGACCTCGATTCGATAGTCCTTCCACACCGCAGCGAGGTCCGCCGGACGGCCCATGGCCCAACGCCATTGTGGGACGAGACGCCACTCCCGATCGTCCTGGAGGAGGTACCGCCGCGCGTTTGCGTACACATCGACGTTGACCGCGAGGATGACCGGCCGGCGAGCGGCCGGGATGTGGCGTTCCATCTGGTTGAGCACTTGCGCTTCGAGCGGACAGAAGTTGCGACACAGCGGATCGACGAACGTCACGATCACCGGGTGTCCTCGGTTCGCAGCCACCGATACAGGTCGGCCGTCCTCGTCGCGGAGTGAGAAATTGGGCGCGCGGCGATCGTCAGCACCCCAGCTGACCGCCGGAGGCGAGACCAGCGAGACGGCCGAGTAGGCGGTCGGGGCGCTCGCGTGGGGGGAGCGGCCGAACGCAAGGATCGGCGCGGCGACCGCGACCCCGCACAACACCACCAGGCCGGGGATCGCCCACCTCAGCTTTCGCGGCAGCCGGGAACTCCTCGGGACCGCCCGTCGTTCCCGCCGCAGGGCCAGCCGACGCCGCGCCCGCGTGATGACGACCGCAAACGCAATCAATGCAGCGATCGCGCCAGCGACGGCGCCAACAATGGTCAGGGTCTCCGCGCTCCCCGGCCGCGCCGATCCGCCACCCGCCGTGGCC
>DATFDC010000063.1:0-5493 GCA_035252415.1 Solirubrobacteraceae bacterium | reverse complement strand
AAGGCCCACCGCACCCATGGCCACCTCGCTGCGCACCTCGACCCGCTCGGCCGCGAGCCCGAGGGGGACCCGGCGCTCGATCCCGAGCCGCTCGGCTTGAGCCCCGAGCTCATGGAGCGGATCCCCGCCCGAATCCTGCGCATGTACGTCCAGGGCCAGACGCTGGCCGACGCGCTGCCGCACCTGCGCGAGACCTACTGCGGGCCGATCGCCTACGAGATCGAGCACATCTCCTCGCACCGTCAGCGGCTGTGGCTGCGCGAGGCGATCGAGTCGGGCCGGTTCCGCGCCCCGCTCGACACCGATGAGCAGACCACGCTGCTGCGCCGCCTCACCGAGGTCGACGCGCTCGAGCGCTTCATGCACAAGGCGTACCTGGGCCAGAAGCAGTTCTCGATCGAGGGACTGGACATGACCGTCCCGATGCTCGACGAGCTGATCCAGTTGGCCGCCACCCGCGGCGCCCGTGAGGTGGTGATCGGCATGGCCCACCGCGGCCGGCTGAACGTGCTGGCCCACAACCTGGGCCGGACCTACGGCTCGATCTTCGCCGAGTTCGAGGGCTCCTCGACGCTCGAGGCGATCACCACGATCCCGCAGGGCGGCACCGGCGACGTCAAGTACCACCACGGCGCCCAGGGCTCCTACCAGCTGCCCAGCGGCGAATCGATCATCGTCCGCCTCGAATCCAATCCTTCGCATCTGGAGTTCGTGGCTCCCGTGGCGGCCGGCGCCACGCGCGCCGCCCAGACCACCCGCCAGGGACCGCACGCCCATCGCGAGACCAACGCGGCCGTCCCGGTCATCCTGCACGGCGACGCGGCCTTCCCGGGTCAGGGTGTGGTCGCTGAGACCCTGAACCTACAGGCGCTCGATGGCTACACCGTTGGCGGGACGATCCACTTAATCCAAAATAATCAAGTCGGCTTCACCACCGACCCCGATGATTCGCGCTCGACCACCTGGGCCTCCGATCTGGCCAAGGGCTACGACGTGCCGATCATCCACGTCAACTCCGATGACGTGCCCGCCTGCGTCGCCGCGGTTCGCCTGGCCTTCGCGTTCCGCCAGGAGTTCGGGCACGACGTGCTGATCGACCTGATCGGCTACCGCCGGTTCGGTCACAACGAGGCCGACGAGCCGGCCTACACCCAGCCCGAGATGTACGGCGTGATCAAGAAGCACCCGCCGGCGCGCGAGCTGTTCGCCCGCCAGCTGATCGAGCAGGGGGTGATCTCCGAGCAGGAGTCGACCGAGCTGACCGACCAGGTGTGGGAGGTGCTCACGAGCGCCCACCAGGAGCTCAAGGACCGGCTCGCCGCGGCCAAGGAGGTCCGGCACGCGACCGGCGAGTACGAGCTCGACCGCACCCCCTCGCCCGAGGTCAACACCGCGGTCGCACCCGATCGCCTGCGGGTGCTCAACGACGAGCTGCTCTCCGTGCCCGACGGCTTCACGGTGCATCCCAAGCTGGTCCGCCAGCTCGAGCAGCGCCGCGATGTGTTCGATGGGTCCGGTGACGGCACCGGCATCCTCTGGGCGCACGCCGAGGCGCTGGCCTTCGCCTCGCTGCTCACCGAGGGCATCCCGATCCGCCTGACCGGCCAGGACACCGAGCGCGGCACGTTCAGCCAGCGCCACCTGGTCCTCCACGATCCCAAGACCGGCCAGGAGCACTGCCCGATCCAGCATCTGCCGGGATCGCTGGCCCCGATGGAGCTGCACAACAGCCCGCTGTCGGAGATGGGCTGCCTCGGGTTCGAGTACGGCTATTCGCAGGAGGCACCCGAGACGCTCGTCCTGTGGGAGGCCCAGTTCGGCGACTTCGCCAACGGCGCGCAGGTGATCATCGACCAGTTCATCGTCTCGGGCCTGGCCAAGTGGGGGCAGACCTCGCGCCTGACCCTGCTGCTCCCGCACGGCTACGAGGGCTCGGGCCCCGAGCATTCATCGGCCCGGCTCGAGCGGTTCCTGCAGCTCGCCGCGGAGGGCAACATCCGCGTGGCCAACCCGACCACGCCGGCCCAGTACTTCCATCTGCTGCGCCGCCAGGCCCGCGTGGCCAAGCAGCGGCCGCTGGTCGTCATGACCCCCAAGAGCCTCCTGCGCCTGCCCCAGGCCACGAGTTCGGTGCACGACCTGACCGAGGGCCGCTTCCAGCCCGTGCTGCCCGAGGCGCGGGAGCACGACCGCGGGCAGGTCAGGCGGCTGATCCTGTGCACGGGCAAGCTGTACTACGAGCTGGCCGGGCACGAGGCCCGGGCGGAGAACCCGAACGTGGCGATCGGACGGGTCGAGCTGCTCTATCCGTTCCCGCAGGCCGAGATCCTGGGCCTGGTCGAGAGCTACCCGAGTCTCGAAGAGGTCGTGTGGGTCCAGGAGGAGCCTCGCAACATGGGCGCGCGCGCCCACATGGGTCCTCGCCTGATGCAGATCCTGCCCCACCACCTGCGGTACGGCTACATCGGGCGGCCCGAGCGAGCGGCCTCGGGCGAGGGCTACCCGGTGGCCCACGCGGCCGAGCAGAACCGGATCATCACCACCGCCCTGGACGTCGGCGAGGCGGTCTCGCAGTACCCACGGAAGTCCCCGGGCGAGCGGTAAGGCTTCGGCTGCCAGCGAGAGTCCCGCGCCGCGCCACCGCCCCGCCGCGCGACCGCCGCGCGACCGCCACCGCCCACCGATGCACCCTTTTTCGGTGACCGGTTTCGCCACACTCGGCGCCGCGCGCCGGCCGAATTCGCGAGGAGCGGCCCATAGCGCGGGTTTCGCCACATTCGGCGCGCGGACCGGGTCGAGTGCTGAGTTTCCGGGACTTTCTCGCCCTCAGCTCGCGTTTCTGGCACTCTTGCCCCATCGGGTTTCGACGAGACGGATCGCGCAGAGACAATTCCCGGCGCCACCTGACGCCCGCCTTCGGCGTGCACGACATGGCGATCGACCTGGGTACCGCGAATACGCTCGTGTACGTGGGCGGGCGCGGCATCGTGGTGTCCGAGCCCTCGGTCGTGGCCTCCGACGTGGACACCGGCGAGGTCCACGCGGTCGGATCGGATGCCGAGCGGATGATCGGCCGCACGCCGGCCACGATCGCGGCGACCCGGCCGCTCCGTCACGGGGTGATCGCCGACTTCGACGTGACCGAGCAGATGCTCCGGTACTTCATCCGCAAGGTGCTCGACCGGAAGATGGCCCATCCCCGGCTGATCGTGTGCGCGCCCTCTGGAGTGACCGAGGTCGAGAAGCGGGCCGTCGAGGAGGCCTCGCTGGCCGCCGGCGCCCGGCGAGTGCACCTGATCGAGGAGCCGATCGCGGCCGCCATCGGGGCCGGCATGGAGATCGACGAGCCGGTCGGGCGGATGGTCGTGGACGTCGGTGGCGGCACCAGCGAGATGGCGGTCATCTCGCTCGGTGGGATCGTCGTCTCGCGTTCGGTGCGCGTGGGCGGCTACGAGATGGACGAGGCGATCACGTCGTATCTGCGCGGCGTGCACCAGTTGGCGATCGGCTCCAGGACGGCCGAGCGGATCAAGATCGAGGTTGGCTCGGTGACGCCCCTGTATCCCGAGGAGACCGTCGAGGTCCGGGGCCGCCACCTGGTCACGGGGCTGCCCACGGCCGTCGAGCTGCACTCGGAGGAGGTCCGGGCGGCGATCATGGCGCCGGCGCGGGAGATCATGCGGGCGATCCGCGACACGCTCGAGGAGACACCTCCCGAGCTCGCGAGCGACATCGCCAAGGACGGGATCCTGCTCGCCGGCGGCGGCACGTTGGTGCGGGGCTTCCAGGAGCTGGTCGCCGAGGAGACCGGGATGCCGGTGTACTCGGCCGAGTCGCCGCTGACCTGCGTCGCGTTCGGCTCAGGCCAGGCGCTCGCGCATTTCGACCAGCTCAGCCGGGCGAGTCGCCACCGCGTCCCCAGTCTGACCCCGGACTGGCGCACGGTCTCCTAGACGTTCAACGATCCGTGTCGCCGCGGAGGCCAGCCCGGCCGCGGCGAGCAGGATCAGGAATGGGTCGATGGGCGCCCGGAAGCGAGGCGACTCGACGTTGACCAGCACCACGCTCAGCGCGAGCAGCAACGGGACTCCCCACACCCACTTCGGGGCCGCTCTCGCCGCGCGTGAGAGCGCGCCGGCGAGCGCGAGCAGGCCCACGATCCAGAACCCGATCACCCCGTCCCGGGCCACGCCGAGCGGCAGCGAGATCGAGGCCGCGGTGGCCTTCCACGCGAACGTGCCCCCGAGCTCGAGCAGCCGGAGCGTGTTGTCGTAGCCGACGCTCAGGGGCGCCAACGGGTGGTCGGAGATGTAGTGCAGGGCCTGGTGCTGGAGCTTGTCGCCGAGCTCCGGCTCGGTCAGGTGATTGGCCTGGCGGATCAACGGTCGCTCCCCTGGGATGCCAAAGAAGAGCCGCCACTTGTAGGGGACGACGGGATTGGCGGCCGAGGCCGCGTTATAGGTCCCGACGAGCGTGATGCCGGTCTCGTCGGACACCGGGATGAAACGGTGCATGACCTCGGCGTTCCGGATCGTCCAGGGCAGGATGGTCAGCGCGGTGGTCGCGATGAGGAGTCCCGGAGCCAGGAGCCGCCGCGGCCCGACTCGCCACACCGCCACAAGCAGCGGCAGCCCGATCAGGATCGCATTCTCGTGCGTGAGCGTGGCCAGGCCGGTCAGCACGCCGGCGCCGGCCACCCAGCCGTAGGCGCTCCGGGGCCGGCCGGCCCGGCGGACGCGGAGCTCGGCGTAAACCGCGGCGAGGACCAGCGGAGTGAGCAGGTTCTCGGCGACCAGCGTGCCGGCCATCCCGATCGCCACCGGATAGACCGCGGCCAGCACCAGCGCGATCAGGCCGGCGGTCAAGCCGAACAGCTCGAACGCGACCAGGCCGATCAGCGCCACCGTAATCGTGCCGAGCACGGCCTGGGCGATGCGGGCCGGATGAACTGCGCCGTCACGGGGGACCGCGTGTCCGTCGATCAGGTCGACCAGCGCCAGGAAGTACGGGTAGCCCGGCGCGAAGTACGCGCTCGGCCCGCGCGTGCCGGCGGCCCCCGCGCCCGGCCGGTGGCTGAGCGGGTAGTCGCCGGTGTGGGCGATGTCGCTCCCCAGGCTCAGGTACGACCCAGCGTCGTTGATCGGCCGGTAGGAAGAGTCCGTGCGCTGCACCTCGGCGATGCGAAGCCCCAGCGCCACGATCAGGATGACCGCGATCAGACCGGCTACGAGCGCGCGGGACATCGCGCAGCAGGTTATGCCCTGAGCGCCCAGGTCCGCGGCTTCAGCTGATCCCGACTATGCCCGCGCACACCCAGTTGGAGGCGCCGGCGCCGCCGTTCCAGATGCGGCTGGCCACCGCGTCCTGCTCGCCCTTCGAGGCCAGATACGCCGCCGGCCCGGTCCCACCGAACAGCTTCCAGGTAGTCGGGAGGATCTGGTAGTAGCCCGAGGCTCCCGCGCTGTTCGGCGTGAGGTTCTGCCCGCCCGACTC
>DATFDC010000062.1:0-10423 GCA_035252415.1 Solirubrobacteraceae bacterium | reverse complement strand
GATGCGGGAGTGCTTCGTCGGTCCGGAGGCGGTGCTCGGCGAGCTCGGTCAGGGCTTCCGCTATGCGCAGGTGCGGCTCGGGCCGGCCCGGCTCACGCACTGCATGCGCTGGCTCGGGCTGGCCCGGCGGGCGCTCGACATCGCGTTGGACCGAGCGTCCGAGCGGGAGGTGTTCGGCAGCCGGCTCGAGGAACTAGGGCTGGCCCAGGGGCTGATCGCGGACTCGGTGATCGACATCGAGGCCAGCCGGTCGCTGATTCGCTCGGCGGCCGAGGTACTCGATTCCGGCGCCCCGGGGCGCCACGAGACCTCGGTGGCCAAGGTGTTCGTGGCCGAGGCGGTGTGGCGGGTGATCGATCGTTCGCTGCAGCTGACCGGCGGAGATGGGGTGACCGGCGATCTGCCGCTGGCGCGCTTTCAGAACGAGGTGCGGCCGTTTCGTATCTACGACGGGCCGTCGGAGACGCATCGCTGGGCGATCGCGCGGCGGGCCTCGCGCGTGCGCGCGGCCGAGCGGGGCTAGTCGTCCGGACGTCCGTCGCGGCGCGACGTGGTGTCGGCCGGCGGCTTCGGCAGGTCGCGGTCGGGCTCCTTGCCCTCAACCGGGACGCGCAGCGCGTCGAGGATCCGCGGCACCATCGCGTAGAACGCCGCGGTCACGGTCAGCTCGACCCGCTGGGCGTGGTCGAAGTGGCCCTCGAGCTCCTTGATCACCTCGTCGGGGACGGCGCCGGCGATGATCGCGTCGGTCAGGGCGAGCGCGGCGCGCTCCTCGGCGTCGAACGCGTCGGACGTGTGCCACATCTCGAGCTCGGCCACCTGGTAGTCGGTCACGCCGACCTCGCGGGCCATGCGCCGGTGCTGGTGCCACTCGTACTGGGAGTGATGCAGCGAGGCGGTGCGCAGGATGCACAGCTCGCGCAGCCGGCGCGATGTGGTGTCGTGGCCGCGCAGCGCCCAGGCGAAGTCGATCCAGGCGCGCAACAGGTCGGGCGCGTGGCTGAGCGATCGGTAGAGATTGACCTGTTTGACGCCGGCGTCCGCGACCGTCGCCGCCACGTCGGCGGGGAGCGGCGCGAGCGGGATCGCGGAGTGGGAGGCGCCGCGGTCGGGCACGGGTGGTTTCTGCCCGTGAGCCGGACGCTCAAACGGGTGAGCTTCGTGTCGGCACAGGCGGGTAAAACCGTCTCAGTGAGTCATTCCGCTTCAGGAGATGCGCCGGAGCGGCCCGTGAGCGATGCGCCGAGCACGCCCCCGCCGACCTCGGAGGCCGACACGGGCACGAGCGCGGAGCCCACGAGCACTCGCGGCGAGATCCCCCGCACCCGTACGGCGCGCGCCCACAACGCACTGATCGCCGGCGCGATCGTGCTGATCCTGCTCCTCGTGTTCATCATCGAGAACACCGAGAGCGTCAAGATCAGCTACTTCGGGGCGGGCTTCCATCTGCCGCTCGGCGTGGCGTTGCTGCTCGCGGCGATTGGTGGCGCGCTGCTTGTCGGGATCGTCGGGGCCGCTCGGATCATGCAGCTGCGCCGTACCGTCCGCCGCCGGAACTAGAGTTACGAATTGGGAGCCGTGTCCGCGCTCCCCGGTTTGGGCTGCGGTTGCTGGCCGCGCTGGGCTGCGGTTGCTGGCCGCGCCACCGTTCGTGATCCCGACGAATCCCGGCGAGATCAGCACGTGTTCCGACGAGATCAGCAGGTGTTCACGGCGGCCCACGCCTGACCGCTCACCGTTCCCCCGCGCCGGGCACCGATCTGCCCCGCCCTCCCTGGCGTGCAAAACTCGTCACGTCCCGCACCTCCCTCGAACAGTGACGAGTTAGGCGCCCTGGGAGAGGCATTACTCGTCACGCCCAACGGTTGGCCGCTCGTGTGACGTGTTTTGCACGCATGCGCGATCTCGCCGAGATCCAGTGACTCCGCCGCATCGACCAGGCGCGGCCCCCAGCCCTGGTCTCAGTGAGGTTCGATGGCGACGTCCTCGATGGTCCGGCCGGTCAGGACCGACTCCGGTTGGGTGGACACCGGGTTGCGCCGGGCGTCGGCTTCGGAATCGCGCATCTTGACCAGGATCCAGCGCTCGCGAGCCGAGCCAGCCGAGCCACCCGAGCCACTGCCGGCCACCCGGGTCAGCGCGTAGGCCCCGCGCAGCTTCTCGCCGTGCAGCTCGATCACGGCATGGCCGCCGGCCAGCGCGCGGGTGATCGGCACGCGGCGGCCGTCCCGCTCGGTCACGTTCTCGTAGGTGCCGATGTCCCACACGATCACGGTGCCGGCGCCGTAGCCGGACTCGATCACGCCCTCGAACCGGGCGTAGCCCAACGAGTGGTCCTCGACCGCCATCGCGAGGCGTTTGTGCCGTGGGTCGGTCGAGGGTCCCTTGGGGACCGCCCAGGAGCGCAGGACGCGTCCCACCTGTATGCGGAAGTCGTAGTGCAGCGTGCTCGCCGCGTGCTTCTGGATCACGAACAGCTTGGAGCCGCGCCGGCTCACAACGAGTCGGGAACCGTGGCCTTTAGCTGGTCGAGCCAGGTCGCCGCCGTGCTGTCGCTCGGGGCGCGCCAGTCTCCCCGGGGTGAGAGCGATCCGCCCGATCCGACCTTCGGCGCATTGGGAATCGCCGAACGCTTGAACTGGCTGATGTGGAAGAAGCGCTCGAGGAACACGCCGAGCCAGTGCTTGATCTCCTCCAGGCTGTACTCGTTGCGGCGCTCCTCGGGGATGAGGTCCGGCCACGACCCGGTCGTACGGTCGCCCCATGCATGCCGGGCGAGGAACGCCACCTTGCCCGGCGAGTAGCCAAAGCGCAGGATGTAGTACAGGAAGAAGTCCTGGAGCTCATAGGGCCCGACGACCTTCTCCGAGCCCTGCAGCTCGTCGCCGTTCTCGCCGCTCGAGGGGACCAGCTCGGGAGAGATCTCGGTGTTCAGCACCGAGTCGAGCACCTGGTTGACCTCGTCGCCGAACTGGTCGGTGTCGATCGCCCAGCGGACCATGAACTGGATCAGCGTCTTGGGCACCGAGGCGTTGACGTTGTAGTGAGACATCTGATCGCCGACTCCGTAGGTGGCCCAGCCCAGCGCCAGCTCGGACAGATCGCCGGTCCCGAGCACCAGGCCACCGTGGTAGTTGGCCAGGCGGAACAGATGGGAGGTGCGCTCGCCGGCCTGGACGTTCTCGTAGGTGACGTCGTACTGATCGGCGCCCTCGGCCGCCGGGTGGTGCAGGTCGTTGAGCATCTGGGTGGCCGAGGGACGGATGTCCAGCTCCTCCGAGCTCACCCCGAGGGTCTCCATCAGCCGGTGGGCGTTGTGCAGCGTGTGCTCCCCGGTGGCGAACCCGGGCATCGTGTAGGCCAGGACGTTCTCGCGCGACAGGCCCAGCCGGTCCATGGCGCGGGCGGCGACGATCAGCGCATGGGTCGAGTCGAGTCCGCCTGAGACGCCGATCACGATCTTCTTGATGCCGGTGGCGTCCAGCCGCGTCTCGAGCCCCCGGACCTGAATGTTGTAGACCTCCTCGCAGCGCTCGTTGCGGACGTGCGGATCGGCCGGGACGTACGGAAAACGCTCGACCCGGCGGCGCAGCGGCACCGTCGTGCCCCCGGGCACCCCCAGCTCGAGGTCGATCCGGCGCATCGGCGCAAGCCGGTCGCGGTGGTCGTGGATCGAATCCCCGTAGCTCGACGTGCCCGCCCGGTCCGCCACGAGCCGGTCGAGGTCGACGTCGCAGACGATCAGCTGCTCGTCGGTCGAGAAGCGCTCGGCCTCGGCCACCAGATCACCGTTCTCGAAGATGATCGCCTGGCCGTCCCAGGCCAGGTCGGTGGTCGACTCGCCCATGCCGGCCGCGGTGTACAGGTAGGCGGAGATCGTGCGGGCCGACTGGGCCGAGCACAGGGTCCGGCGAAACACGGCCTTCCCGATCGTGATGTTGCTCGCGGACAGGTTGGCCAACACGGTGGCGCCGGCCATCGCGCCATAGGTGCTCGGGGGGATCGGCACCCAAAGGTCCTCGCAGACCTCCACATGAAGCACGAACCCGGTCAGGTCGCGGGCGCAGAACAGCAGGTCCGCGCCGAACGGGACCAGTTCGCCGGCTACGCGGATCCGGTCCCCGACGGCGTCGCGCGCGGCCCGGAACTGGCGCTTCTCGTAGTACTCCTTGTACTCGGGCAGGTAGCTCTTGGGCACCACCCCGAGGACCCGGCCGCGGTGAATCGCCACGGCGCAGTTGAACACCCCATGCTCACAGCGCAGGGGCGCGCCGACCAGGATGATCGGCTGAAGCGAAGCGCTCTCGGCCGCGATGCGGGCGATCGCCTCCTCGACTCCGTCCAGCAGGGCTCCCTGGTGCAGCAGATCGTCGATCGAGTACCCGGACAGCCCGAGCTCGGGAAAGGCGGCCAGCACCGCATGATCCTCGGACGCCCGAGCCGCGAGAGCGAGCGTGCGGTCGGCGTTGAAGGCCGGCTCGGCGATCCGCATGTGCGGCACGGCCGCGGCGACCCGGGCGAATCCGTGGCTGTACAGCGATCCGAACGGGCGAGGCGAGTCGGGGCTCATCGGTGTGGCGATAGTGTCCGAGGTGGGTAGGAAAGAAACATGGCCAACGAGAGTGAGAGTTCGGTCGCTTCCGAGACGGTCCAGGAGCTTGTGGACCAGCTGGTGACTCGTGCCGAGGCGCGCGGAGACTCCTGCGTGGAGCTCTCCGAGCTGTCCGAGCTTATCCAGGAAACCGATTTGGGCGACGACGACGGACAGCTCGTGCACGACATGCTGCAGGAGCGAGGGATCGACGTGCGCGACGATTGCGGGCGCCGCGAGGTCGAGCAGACCACCTACGTGCACGCCGACATGGCCGAGCGGACCACCGACGCGATGTCGCTGTTCCTGCAGGAGGTGCGACGCTACCCCCTGCTGACCAAGGCCCAGGAGGTCGACCTGGCCAAGCGGATCGAGCGGGGCGATCTCGAGGCCAAGAGCCAGCTGGTCAACTCCAACCTGCGACTGGTCATCGCCAACGCCCGCAAATACCAGGGCCATGACCTGCCGCTGCTCGACCTGATCCAGGAGGGGATCCTCGGCCTGATCCGGGCGGCCGAGAAGTTCGATTGGCGCAAGGGCTACAAGTTCTCCACGTACGCGACCTTCTGGATCCGCCAGGCCATCCAGCGGGCGCTGGACAACCGTGCCCGGACGATCCGGATTCCCGTGCACCTCGGGCAGCGCGAGCGCAAGATCGCCCGCGCCCATCGGGATCTCGCCGCCCAGCTGGGCCGCGACCCGACCGACGAGGAGCTGGCCAGCGCGGCCGAGATCACGCCCGAGGAGCTCGCCGAGGCGCGGGCCGCCTCACGGGTGGTCACGAGCCTCGACCGCCCGGTCGGGGAGAGCGAGGACACCCCGTTCGGCGCGCTGCTGGCCTCAGGCGAGCGCGGGCCCGAGGAGGAGGTCGACATCTCCCTGCGCGAGGACGCGCTGCAGCGCGCGCTCGAGCAGCTGCCCGAGCGCGAGCGCGAGGTGGTCAAGCTGCGCTACGGCATCAACGGCGACGATCCGACGCCGCTGTCGGAAACCGGCCGGCGGCTCGGGATCTCGCAGGACACCGTGCGCCGGCTCGAGCGCAAGGCCCTGGCCGAACTGGCCGAGAGCCGCGAGCTCGACGCGCTGCGCCCGGCCGCCTGAGAGCCTCTAGACGGTCACCTCGTCAATCGACGGCGACGCCGGCCCGGGGTCGAAGTCCGTCGGCGCCGTCATGCCGATCAGCGAGTCGACCAGCATCAGAGCGGCGGCGTGCGTCTCGTCGTTGACCTTGCCGATCGCATGCACGGCATAGGTCCCGGCCGGCTCGGGATCGCTCGAGCGCTCCCGGTGGGCGCGGCGCAGCCGCATACGCTCGAGCGGCGAGCGGGCCGCACGCCGGCGCCAGCACTCATCACCGAAGGCCAACAGGCGCGCTGCGCGGGCCTCCTCGACCTCGGTCGATCCCGCGGTGCCCACCGTGTGGGCCGCATATCGGTAGAGGTCGGCCCGCCGGCGGTCGTCGAGAAGGTCGTTGTAGCCGCGCATGAACGAGGCGATCGGGCGCGAGACCGAGCGGGGATGGTCGCTGAAGCTCTCCCCGGCCAGCATCGACGCCAGCTCCATCACGCAGGCGCCGTGCTCGGGCGAGGAATGCCGGCCTCTCGCGAGCTTGATCGTCTGGTGGCTGATCGGTGGCATGTGCTCCTCCTCCTGGCGTGACGGTCTGCAGGCTCGGCGCACCCCGAGCGATAAGCGCATCATCGCGATCTGGGCCGCGGCAATCAACCTCGCGGTGAGAACGCGTCGTTAACGAGCAGCGAGTTCGCGCCGCTCGGGACGGCTGCGCGGGGCGGCATCGCTCGGCGGCTCGGTCTCACGGAAGCGCTCGACCGTCTCCTTGGCGGTGTGTTCCGCCCACCGGGTGGTGGTCAGCACGCCGAGGACCAGCGACAGCAGGCCGAGCCCGGCGCAGATCCACCAGCCCACGTGGGTGGCGGCGGCGAACCCCGATCCCACCGCGCCCGAGATCGTGCCGCCGGAGATCGCGCCGAGGACGGCCACTCCGAGCGTCATGCCGACCTGGCGAGAAGTCGAGGCGATGGCCGCAGCCACGCCGGCCTGCGACGAAGGCATGCCCGACACCGCGGTGTTGGTGATCGGCGGGTTGATCAGCCCGGCGCCGAGGCCGAACAGGAAGTACGCGACAAGCAGGTAGCCGGTGGGGGTGGTCGGGGTCAGCCGGGTCAGCAGGATCGAGGCGACCAGCAGGGCGCCGCCGGCGCTGACCAGCGAGGGCCGGGCGCCGTAACGGCTCACCAGCCAGCCCGAGACCGGGGCGAACACCAGCAGCATCCCGGCCATCGGCAGCATGTACAGCCCGGCGTGGAAGGGCGAAAGGTGTCGCACGCCCTGGAGGTAGAGAGTGGTCAGGAACAGGAATCCGCCCTGAGCCGCGAACGCCGATATCGCGATCGTGTTGGCGCCCGCGAACGGGACGCTGCGGAAGAAGCGCATCTCGAGCAGCGGCTGCTCGCGGCGCAATTCGTACAGGACGAGGCCGACGAAGCACGCGAGCGAGAAGGCGAACAGGCCGAGGGTGCCGGCCGAGGTCCACCCGGCCTGCGGGGCCTCGATGATCGTGTAGGTCAGCGACGCCAGGGCCAGGATCACCAGGACCTGTCCGACCGGGTCAAGCCGGCGCGCCCGCGCGGCGCGCGAACGGGGCACGTACAGCGTGGTCAGCACGAACGCGATGACGCCGATGGGGACGTTGACGAAGAACACGGCACGCCAGCCGACCGAGTCGACGAGCGCGCCGCCGACCACCGGGCCGAGCGCCATGCTGAGGCCGAACGCGGCTCCCCAGGCGCCGATCGCCTGGGCGCGCTCGCGAGGGTCGTCGAACACGTTGCGGATGATCGACATGGCGACCGGATTGAGCATCGAGCCCCCGATCGCCTGGAGCACTCGGGCGGCGATCAGCAGCTCGAGGCTCGGGGCCAGCCCGCACAGCAGCGACCCGACCGAGAACACGACCAGCCCGGCCCGGAAGGTCCGTTTGCGGCCGATCCGGTCGGCCGTCGAGCCGGCGAGCATGAGCAGGCTGGCCAGCACCAGCGTGTAGGCGTCGATCGTCCACTGCAGGCCGGATACCGAGGCATGCAGGGAGCTGCGGATGGCCGGCAGGGCAACGTTGACGATCGTCGTGTCGAGGCCGACGATCAGCAGGCTCAGAGTGCAGATCGCCAGCACCAGCATCCGCCGGCCGCGACTCAGCCCTGTCGCGGCGGCGCCATTCTGGGGTTCGTCCACTAGTTCGATGCTACCCGCGGCCTCCTCGGTGTCACAGTTACGAGCCGTGAGCGCGGACAGCGAGCACCGTACGGGTGTGTCGGTCGGGGGGCGGAGCAGCGGCCGGCGCATGTACCGCAGGGTCGACCGCGACGCGCCGCCACGGAGAGGCAAGCATGCCGAGGAGGGTCACGACCTCGGGGTGATCAAGGGGCTGGCGGCGCTCAGCCTCGACGCGCTCTCCAGCGTCGCCTACGGACCCGAGGCGATCATGCTGGCGCTGGTCGCGGCCGGCACCGGGGCGCTCAGCGCGGTGCTGCCGATCGCCGTGGTGATCACCGCCATGCTGGCGATCCTCGTCGTCTCCTACACGCAGGTGATCGCCGCGCACCCGGAGGGAGGCGGCGCCTACGCGGTGGCCAAGGCCAACCTGGGCCACTGGCCGAGCCAGCTGGCCGCGGCCTCGGTGGTCGTCGACTACGTGCTGACCGTGGCGGTGAGCCTGGCCGCCGGCGCGGCCAGCCTGGGCAGCGTGTTCCCCTCGCTCTCGCATCACCTGCTCCCAGTCGCGCTGGCCGGGCTGGTGATCCTCACCGTGGTCAACATGTTCGGGATCTCCGAGTCGGCTCGGTTACTGATCGGGCCGGCGGCGCTGTTCCTGCTCAGCATCTTCGCCACGATCGTGATCGGGCTGTTCCGCTCACACCCGGTCGCGCAGATCGGGTCGAGCGAGACGTTCCACGCCACTGAGGCGCTCGGCATCGTGCTGATCCTGAAGGCGTTCGCTGCCGGGTGCTCGGCGGTGACCGGGGTCGAGGCCATCTCCAACGGCGTGCCCGCGTTTCGCGAGCCCACGGTGAAGACCGCGCAGCGGACCGAGATCTCGTTGGGCGTGTTGCTGGGAATCATGCTCGTGGGGCTTGCCGCCGTCATCCACATCCACCACGTAGAGCCACACGGGGGGGTCACCGTCCTGGCCCAACTCACCGCCGCGGCCTTCGGCACCGGCTGGCCGTTCTACGTGTCCAACCTCGCGGTCACGGCGGTGCTGGCCTTCGCGGCGAATACGAGCTTCGGGGGGCTGCCCGTGCTGATGAGCCTGCTCGCGCGCGACCATCGCCTGCCCCATGCGTTCTACCTGCGGGCCGAGAAACCGATCTACCGGATCGGGATCGGGGTTCTGGCGATCGCGGCCGCGCTCCTCCTGGTCGCGGTCAACGCCAAGACCAACGACCTGATCCCGATGTACGCGATCGGGGTGTTCATCGGGTTCACGATCAGCCAACTCGGGTTGGTCAAGCACTGGGTCACCGACCGGCCATCGCACTGGAAGCCGCGGGCCGTGCTGAACGGCACCGGAGCCGCGATGACGGCGATCGCCGTGGTCGTGTTCCTGATCTCGAAGTTCCTGGCCGGGGCCTGGGTGGTGGTGATCGCGATTCCCGCGCTCATGGCGCTGTTCGCCCAGACCGAGCGCTACTACGATCGGGTCGCGATCGAGCTCAAGCTCGGCAAGACACCACCGCCACCGCACAAACGCCACAGCGTGGTGATCGTGCCGGCCTCGACCGTGAACCTCCTCACCGAGCATGCGGTCAGCGCCGCGCTGTCGCTCGGCGAGACCGTGGTGGCGGTCGCCGTGGCGGGCAACGAGGAGGAGTCCGACCGGATCAAGCGCGAATGGGACGACTGGAGCTGCGGGGTGCCGATCGAGGTTCTGCTCGACCCTCAGCGCTCGCTGGTCAGGACCGTGCTCAAGTACGTCAAGTCGGTCGAGAACGAGGACGCGACGATCACCGTGCTGATCCCCGAGATCGTCCCGCGCAAGCGCCGGCACGAGATCCTCCACAACCAGCGGGCCCGGCTGCTCGCGGCCGTTCTCAAGGCTCGCACCGACGTGGTCATCGCAACCCTGCCATTCCATCTACACGACTGAGGCGCCGAATATGGCCACGACGCCTATGGACATCCCGGGGCCGGGGCGGCTACGACTACGCTTTGCAATGCATGCCGCGGCGGCGCCAGCTGCACAGCTCTTCGACTCGGATCCTGTCGATCGCGATGATCCTGATCGGCTTTGCCCTGATCATCCGGACGCTCGCGGCGGGCGGTGGCGCGATCGCGACCGGCATCGTCCTGGGCGTCCTGTTCGTGCTGGCCGGAGCAGCTCGCTTGTATCTACAGCTTCGGGGGTAACCGACCCGTGGCAGCGCTGAGAGACCAAGCTTGAGAGATCGTCCGTTCAGCTACCGCGCGCTGTTCGCGGTCGTCTACACGACCTCGGTCAGCTCGGTGTACTTCGCGCTCGGGGTGGTCGCCCACCGGGCCAACGGCCTGACTCCGGCGGTGTTCCTGGTCGCCGGGCTGTTCTTCGGGTTGACCGCGATGACCTACTCCGAGGGCGCCTCGCTGCATCCGGAGCGGGGCGGCTCGGCCGTGTTCGCCCGCTACGCGTTCAACGAGCTGGTCAGCTTCGTCGCGGGCTGGGCGATCTTCCTCGACTACACGATCCTGATCGCGGTCACCGCGCTCACCGTCCCGAGCTACCTGGCCGCGTTCGGCGCGCCGATCGGGCGGGGGGCGCTGGAGATCGCCGTGGCC
>DATFDC010000061.1:0-12606 GCA_035252415.1 Solirubrobacteraceae bacterium | reverse complement strand
GTGGCCGTGGTCGTACAGCCCGCTTCCGGCGACGTGCTCCAGTTCCTCAAGGCCGGGATCATGGAAGTGCCGGACGTGCTCGTCCTGACCAAGGCCGACCTCGCAAATCCCGCGAGGCGGGCGATTGCCGATCTCACCGCGGCGCTGACCACCCTCGGCGCGCCGGACACCAAGCTATGCCCGGTGTCATCCGTGGCTCCCCCGACAGGCATCTCCGAGCTGATCGACGCACTCGAGACCCACCGCAAGAGCCTCGACCTGCCCGCGCGCCGGCTCCGCGCCCGGCGCCGGCACGCGCTCGACGAATTCGCCGCCGAGCACGGCGAGCGAGGGCTGCGGGCTCTCGGCGGACGCGTAGCCGCCGAGCGTTGGCTGACCGAACAAGCCCCCACCCTCGACGTGGGCTCGCTCACCCGGGCCCTCGAAAACCGCGCCCTCGAAAACCGCGCCGACGAGGGCGAGCGCCGATGAGGAGCGTCCGCCGCCGCTTCGCCGTCTCGGGGCCTCGACGGATCGTCCTCCCGGGCGATCATCTGGTCGACGGCGAGACCGCGCTGCGCGCGTGGCGCGATGCCGATCTCGAGCCGCTGGTCCTCGCCTGCCAGGATCCCGAGATCTCGCGATGGACGCGCGTTCCCTACCCGTACGGCAGCGCCGACGCGCGCGCGTACCTGCTCCAGCGCCACGACAGCCTGCACGCCGGCATTGCCGCACCGTTCGCGATCGTCTCCGCCGCCGACCGGGACCACCTGCTGGGCTCGATCTCGCTGATGCGCTTCTCATGGCAGCACGCCCGCGCCGAGGTCGGATACTGGCTGGCCAAGGACGCCCGCGGGCATGGGCACGTGACGCGCGCCGTGCGCCTGATCACCGACTGGGCATTCCGAAGTCTCGGGCTGCAGCGCATCGACCTGATGGCCGCCACCGAGAACCCCGCCTCCCAGCGCGTCGCCGAACGGTGCGGGTTCACCCGCGAGGCCGTGCTCCGGTCCTACCTCCAGGGCAAGGACGGCCGCCAGGACATGGTGGCGTTCGGCCTCCTGGCCACCGACCCACGCAACTAAGACGGCTCAGCCACCGACCACGGCTCGCGGTCGAGCGCCGCGACGAAGTCGGCCCGGGTGTGCATCGGCATCCCATGCGAGACCAGTACGTGCGCGAACGGAAGCGACAACATGGCCCGGAGCGCCGGCAGCGCGCACTCCTCATGCCGGGGCGACGACCACACGCGCAGCTCGCCGTCCGGGGCGGTCAGCGCGTCGGCGAACACGAGCGCGCGCTGCTCGGGCAGATAGACCGGCGTCTCCATCCGGCCCCGGCCGTCTTCCAGGGCCCGCAGCCCGCCGGGCAGCTCATCCCCCGGCTCGACCGGCGTGAGCTGCGTCCGCGGGACGTCATCGGGCCAGAACAGAAAGGGCCCGTACGCCCGCGCCTCATACCAGCGGACGAACAGGTCGACGTCGCGCACGTGGTCCGGCTTCAGGATCACCACGACCCCGGGACGTAGAACCTCCAGCCGCTCCCACACCTCGCGCTCACCGGGCGGCGGAGCCAGCGGGTCGAGCACCAGCGTGACGCCCCGCGACTCGACCGCCACCGAGCTCACCTCGGCCTCCCAGTCGTAGCCCTCTCGCCAGGCCGGATGGGGCTGGCGCCACAGCCAGAGGCCGGGCGCCACGTCACGGATCTCTACGCTCATCGCCGCCAGCGTAGCCCGAGCCCCCAGTCGGCTAGGCTCTTAGTTCGATGCCGCTCGAACCACTGAGAGACGGTCACGGCCGCCTGATCGGCGATCTGCGCGTGTCGGTCACCGACCGCTGCAACTTCCGCTGCCAGTACTGCATGCCCGCCGAGGGCCTTCCCTGGCTCGACCGCGAGGAGATCCTGACCTTCGAGGAGATCACCCGGCTGGTCACGCTGTTCGCGGCCATGGGCGTGCACGACCTGCGGCTGACCGGCGGTGAGCCGCTGGTCCGGCGGGACTTCCCCCGCCTGGCCGGGATGCTCGCCGACATCGAGGACGTCCACGACCTCAGCGTGACCACCAACGGCTACCTGCTCGAGCGCGACGCCGAGGCGCTGGTGCAATCCGGGATCAACCGCTTCAACGTCTCGATCGACTCCCTCCAGAAGGACCGCTTCTTCGAGCTGACCCGTCGTAATGCGCTGCCTCAGGTTCTCCGCGGCCTCGAGAAGCTCGCCCAGTACCCCGAGGCTCACCCGATCAAGATCAACGCGGTGGCCATGCGCGACTTCACCGAGGACGAGGCGATTCCGTTCGCCGAGTTCGCGCGCCGCACGCCCTACGAGGTCCGCTTCATCGAGTTCATGCCGCTTGACGCCGACCACGCCTGGACCGCCGACCAGGTGCTGACTGGAGCCGAGATCCGCGCGGCCATCGACGCGGTGTATCCGCTCGAGCCCGAGCCCCGCGAGCCGCACTCCACGGCCCGCGTCTACCGGTTCAAGGACGGCCAGGGCAAGATCGGGTTCATCAATCCGGTGTCCGAGCCCTTCTGCGGCGATTGCAACCGGGTGCGCCTGACCGCCGACGGGCGCCTGCGCACCTGCTTGTTCTCACTGAACGAGACCGATCTGCGCACGCCGCTGCGCGCGGGCGCCGGCGACCCCGAGTTCGAGCAGATCATCCGCGACGCGGTGTGGCGCAAGGAGCTCAAGCACCACGTCGGCGAGCCCGGCTTCATCCAGCCGGCTCGCAGCATGTCCGCCATCGGCGGGTAGCGCTCTCGAACCGGACCCCCCTACGTCACCCGTCGGACCCTGGCGTAAAGCGTAAAGGGGCCGGTGTGATCTGCCGATCTTCCTCGGATGGACCACATCCTCCCCCGCTTGCCCGTCGTTGGAGTCCTGGCGCGCGCCGCGGTGATCCCGACGGCCTTCCTGGCCATCGCGGGGATGCACATGATGATGCTCGGTCCGGTCATCCACATCAGCGTGGTCGGCACCGCCGGCGCACTCGCGGTCACGGCCTCGGTCGCGATGTCGGTGATCGCCGCCCGGCGCAACGACGGCCGGGCGGTCTGGCTGGGTATGGCTTTTTCGGTCGCCGCAACGCTGCTGGTCATCCATGCCCTCGCCACGCCGGGGGTGATAGTGCCGGCCAACGGCGTCGTACAGATCGCCGGCGCGCTGAACGTTCCCGTCTGCGGGGCGATCCTGGCCGCCTCCGGCCTGCCGATCCTCCGCCGGCCCCGGCGGGTCCGGCTGCTGCTCGGCGTCCAGTTCGCCGTGGTGGCCGTGCTGGCCATCGCGGGTGCCGTGGCGCTGGCCTTCGCACGGCACATCGCGGTCGTGCCCACGCCCTCGAGCCTGGAGGCCAACGCGATCTTCGCCGCCGGAGCGGCTCCCCTCGCCCTTCTCGCCTGGCGCGCCGCCCGGACCTACCTGCTGACCCGCCGCATCCCCGACCTCCTCGTGACCGAGGGCCTGGTCTGGCTGATCGGCGCCCAGTACGGGCTGCTCAATTTCACGATGGCGGACGCCGGATGGTGGGCGGCGCACGTGCTCGAGGTGGTCGGCATCGGGATGGTCGGCATTCCGGCCGCCCTTGACCTGCGGCACGCCGTGGGGTCTCGCCCGCTGGTCGGCGACCTCCGCGCCGGGGACCTGGTCGAGCACGAGGAGGCGTTCCTGGGCGGCCGGGTTCGCGCCCTGCTGGTCCGCCTGGGTGAGAAGGACCCTTCGACCGAAGGCCACACGCGCCGCGTGGCGAAGCTCGCGGTCACGATCGGCGAGCAGCTGGGCCTGCCCGAGAAGCGCCTTCGCCAGCTCGCGCTCGGCGGCCTGCTGCACGACGTCGGCAAGCTGTCGGTGCCAAACGAGATCCTGAACAAGCCGGGCCGGCTCACCGACGAGGAGTTCGCCGAGATCCGCCGCCATCCCGGCGCCGGCCGCGACCTCCTGAGCGAGCTCGGTGGCTTCCCGCCGCTCGTGCTCGATCTCGTGGAGAGCCATCACGAGCGGCTCGACGCGCGCGGCTACCCCAACGGCGTCCCGGCCGGCGAGCTCGACCTCGCGGTTCGCATCCTCACGGTCGCCGACGTCTACGACGCGCTGACCGCGGACCGCGTCTACCGGGAGGCATGGCCGGCCGAGCGCGCGCTCGCCCTGCTCGAGGAAGACACCGGCACCGCGTTCGACCCGGACTGCGTCCGCGCCCTGGCATCGCTCGTGGCGGCCGGGCAGCCCGAGCCCAGCCCAGCGCTGGCGCGCATCGAGCCCCACCGCGGTCGGTCGGCTCAGGCCTTCGGCGAAGCCGCCGCGTAGCCGGACCGCGGATTAACCCTTTCGCAAGACTCAAGCAGCATCATCTAGGCCGCAGATGCTGCTGCTGATGCTGTTCGCCCTGATCGCCGGCGCGGGGACGGCCATCACGCCCTGCGTCCTCCCGGTCGTGCCGGCGCTCCTGTCGGCCAGCGCGGCGGGCGGGCGACGGCGGCCGCTCGGGATCGTGATCGGCCTGGCCGCCACGTTCACGATCGCGATCGTCCTGCTGGCCCAGTTGGTCAAGGGGGTCGGGCTGGCCAGCGGCGCGGCGCGGACGCTGGCCATCGTGGTGCTGATCGTGTTCGGGGTGGCGATGCTGATCCCCGATCTCGCCGCGCGGGTGCAGGCGCCGCTCTCGCGGCTGGCCCGGTTCGGGCCGAAGACCCGCGGCGACGGCTTCTGGTCGGGCATCGGGGTCGGAGCCGCGCTGGGCTTCGTGTGCGCGCCGTGCGCGGGGCCGATCCTGGCCGCGGTGACCTCGGTGAGCGCCTCGAGTGGCGCCTCGGCCCGGGTCATCCTCGTCTCGCTCTCGTACGCCGCCGGCCTCTCCGCGGTGATGCTCGTGTATGCCTTCGCGGGCCGCGCCGTGCTCGACCGCATCCGCCGCGTCTTCCGGGGGCACATCGTCGAGGGCGTTCTGGGCGCGGTCCTCATCCTCACCGGCGTGTTGATGGCCTTCAACCTGGACGTCCGCTTCGAGGAGGCGCTGGCCAAGGACACCAGCCTCCCGGCCGTCTTCGTCGATCCCACCCGCGCACTCGAGAACTCGGGCGCGGTCCAGAATCGCCTGGCCTCCCTGCGACCGGCGTCCCGGTTCGCCACCGCGCAGAAGGAGGCCTCGACCAAGCCCGTGCCCACCGCGGCCGAGCGCGAGGTGGCGATCCCGGGCGTGAAGACCCCGTCGCTCACCGACCTCGGCACCGCGCCCGAGTTCGCGAACACCCAGGACTGGTTCAACACCCCCGGGAACCGACCGCTCACGCTGGCCGGGTTGCGCGGCCATGTCGTGCTGATCGATTTCTGGACCTACACGTGCATCAACTGCCTGCGCACGCTGCCGTTCCTGAAGGGCCTTTATGCGCAGTACCACAAGTATGGGCTCGAGATCGTCGGCGTCGAGACCCCCGAGTTCACGTTCGAGCAGGAGGCCGGGAACGTGAGACAGGCGATCAGCTCCGACGGGATCAAGTACCCCGTCGTCCAGGACAACCGATACGGAACGTGGAACGCCTGGTCGAACCAGTACTGGCCGGCCGAGTACCTGATCGACGCCAAGGGACAGGTGCGCCACTACCAGTTCGGGGAGGGCGACTACAAGCAGAGCGAGGCGGCCGTCCGCGCGCTGCTCGCCGACGCCGGCGCCCGCAGCCTCCCCCCGCCGATGACCGCGAGCGCGATCATGGCCTCGGCGGGGCTGGGCACGCCGGAGACCTACCTGGACACCCAGCGCCAGAACGGCTTCGTCGAGCCGATTCACCCCGGGCTCCGCCAGTACCCGGGGGTCACCGGATCGCTCCCGCTCAACCACTTCGCGCTCAAGGGCGCCTGGAACGCCTCGTCGGAATCGATCGAACCGGCCGCATCGGGCGCGTCGATCACCGGGACCGTGCAGGCGGCAAAGGTATACCTCGTGCTGACCTCCAAGGGCAACGTTCCGCGCCAGGCCCGCATCCTGCTCGACGGCCAGCCGTTGCCGAGCGCCCACGCCGGAGCGGACGTCAAGAGCGGCGTTGTCACGGTCACCGGGCAGCGCCTGTACTCGCTGATCTCCTTCCCGAACGCGCAGCAGTTCACGTTCACCATCCAGCTCCCGCCCGGCGTGAGCGCCTACGACTTCACGTTCGGCTAATAGGGCGGCAAGGTCTCCGCGCGACGCCGGTCGAGCATCGCGGTGGCCATCAGTAGGTCGTCGGGCGAGTCGACATCGAACAGCTCCTCGGGATCGTCGACCTCGAGCAGGACCGGCTCGAGCGCGGCCACGGCGTCCATGACCCGCGCCGTGCCATCGCGCGCCGCCTCGGCCAACAGCGAGAGCGCCCGCGGCTGGTAGCAGCCGAGCAGCGGCTGCATGCGCTCGTCCGCGCACGCCACGACGGCCGACGAGCGGCCGGGATCGGCTTTGACCAGTCTCCGGATGAGCTCGGGCGTGACGAACGGCAGGTCACCCGCGCAGATCAGGACCGGGCGCCCGCCGGCCAGGGCAAGCGCCTGGGTGATTCCGACCAGCGGGTGGCGCGGGCTCTCCGGCTCGATCCACACCGCGACTCCGGAGAGCCGCGGGAGTCGGGTGCCGGTCTTGGCCAGGATCGCCACCCGGCTCAGCACCTGCTGGACCGCTTCCACCGGATAGCAGATCAACGGCTTGCCCTGGAGCTCCACGATGGATTTCTCGCCACCGATCCGCCGGCCGTGGCCGCCGGCCAGGATCGCGCCGATCGGCTTGGATCGCAGCCGCATCAGACCCCTTCCGGGTGCTCACTCACAAAGGGATCGTAGAATCGGGGGTATGGAGGGCTCAACCTCTGTTCGAAGCTGGCTGCGTTGCTATCGCTGCTGGTCGCAGAACCTCGAGGTCCAGGTGCACTACGAGGGCATCCATCGGATAGACCCGGAGACCGGAGAGCGGGGCGAGGTCGTCGACGAGATGCAGGAGGCGGTGGTCCAGTGCCTCGAGTGCATGCACGACCAACCGCACCTGGGCTTCCACAACGGCCGCGTCGAGCCGATCGAGGACCGCTGGGAGCGGATGATCGCCGGCACGCCCTGGGTCGCCTCGTGCACGGTCACGGTCGACGCCGACGACGTCGAGACGTGCTCCGGTCCCGAGGCGGGCGACGCCCTCTCCTACGCCGCCTTCGGCGACCACGGCACGCGCGAGTTCTTCACCCACGTCCGCTTCCACAAGCACGACGACGATCGGATCGTGGTCCATCTCCTGGTCGAGTTGTACGCCCGCTCCGCCGACGAGGCGACCGAGGTGCTCGAGGACGCCGCCCGCGGGACGCTGGCCATCACCTCGCTTGCCGAGGAATCGCGTCCGCCCGCATCGACGGGCGGCGGTGGCGACGCGCAGCACTGAGCCGCCCGTAACCCTCCATGACCAGGAGCGCGAGCGCGACCGGGACGGTCGCCGGAAGCTCTGAGATCACCAGGAACAGCAGGTCGAACAGCGCCGCGATCCCCAACGTGAGCAGCGCCGCCTGCCACTGCCGGCGCCACTGTGAGGCCAGCACCGCCCCGAGCACCCCGGCCACGAACAGGTCGCCGTAGCCCATCGAGACCGACCCGAAGATCTCTGCCTGAAGCTGGGGGAGCCCTGCCGGCGGATGTGCGGCGACTAGGACCGCGTTCGGCGACTGGAGGAGGTCCGAGACGACCAGCCAGGTGTCGGCGGCGGCCATGAGCACGATCCCCGCCTTGAGCCAGCCCGACGGCGTCACGGCGGCCAGCAAAACGCCCAGGGTCACGCAGCTCAGAGCCGAGAGCAGGGCGCCGGCGCCCTCGCCGACCAGCGAGCTCTTATCGAGCCAGGCGAGCAGGAACAGCGGGATCGCGAGCAGCGCGGCGGGTGCGCGGGCCCCGCGCATCGCCCAGCCGAGCGCGGCGGCCGCGAGGATCGGCACCGCGATCAGGGCAAGCCAGGTCAGCCCGGTGGCGGTATCCGACACGTACCGGATCGCGAACACCACGACGATGATCGAGCCGATCGGCACGAGCGCCCAGCCCCGTCCGCGGAAGCGGTCCATCCAGGCCGGCCGGTCGACCGGCCGAGGCGCGGCGACCACCGCGGCCTGCAGAGCGAGCAGGCCGGCGTCCGACGGTATGAACGGCAGCGCCACGTTGTTCAGACTACGTGGCGCCTATGAGAGCTTGCGAAGACCCCGGTCAGGCCCCGAGCCGGCGTTCGAGCTCGTCGAACTGTCCCCGCAGCTCGGGTGGGAGCTTGTCGCCGAAGCGCGCGTAGTGCTCGTGCATCTGGGGCAGCTGCTCGATCCAGCACTCCGGATCGACCTCGAGCAGCTTTTCCATTGCCTCACGCGATATGTCGAGCCCGTCGGTCTCGATCCCGCCCGCGCCGACCGGCGGCACTAGCCCGATCGGCGTCTCGACCGCCTCGGCCTTGCCCTCGGTGCGCCGGAAGATCCAGGCCAGCACGCGGGAGTTCTCGCCGAAGCCCGGCCACAGGAACTTCCCGTCGTCGCCCTTGCGGAACCAGTTGACGTAGAAGATCCGCGGGAGCTGGGCTCCCTCGCGGCGCCCGATCTCGAGCCAGTGACGGAAGTAGTCGCCCATGTTGTAGCCGCAGAACGGCAGCATGGCCATCGGGTCGAAGCGCAGCTCGCCGACGTTGCCGGCCGCGGCCGCGGTCTTCTCGGAAGCCATGGTCGAGCCGAGGAAGGTGCCGTGCTCCCAGTCGCGCGCCTCGTAGACCAGGGGGACCACGCTGGCCCGGCGGCCGCCGAACAGCATCACGTCGATCGGCACGCCGCCGGGATCGTCCCAGGCGGGCGCGATCGAGGGGCACTGGTCGATCCGCACGGTGAAGCGGGCGTTGGGATGCGCCGCCGTGCTGTCGGACTCAGGCGTCCAGTCGTTGCCGCGCCAGTCGGTCAGGTGCTCGGGCGGCTCGGACGCCATGCCCTCCCACCAGACGTCACCGTCGTCGGTCTTGGCGGTGTTCGTGAACACCACGTCGTGCTCGAGCATCTTGAGCGCGTTGGGGTTGGTCTTCTTGCTCGTCCCCGGCGCCACCCCGAAGAAGCCCGCCTCGGGATTCACGGCGTAGAGCCTGCCGTCCTTGCCGAACTTCATCCACGCGATGTCGTCGCCGATCGTCTCGACCTTCCACCCCGGCAGCGTGGGGATCATCATCGAGAGGTTTGTCTTGCCGCACGCGCTCGGGAACGCCCCCGCGATGTACTTCGAGTCGCCCTCGGGCGAGGTCAGCTTGAGGATCAGCATGTGCTCGGCCAGCCAGCCCTCGTCGCGAGCCATGACCGAGGCGATCCGCAGCGCGAAGCACTTCTTGCCGAGCAGCGCGTTTCCGCCGTAGCCCGAGCCGAACGACCAGATCTCCCGCGCCTCAGGGAAGTGCACGATGTACTTGTTGTCGGCGTTGCACGGCCACGGCACGTCCTCGGCACCGTCCACCAGCGGCGCCCCGACCGAGTGCAGGCAGGGCACGAAGTCGCCGTCCTCGCCGAGCACGTCGAGCGCGTCCTGGCCCATGCGGGTCATGATCCGCATCGAGGCGACCACGTAGGGCGAGTCGGTCAGCTGGACCCCGATGTAGGAGATCGGCGAGCCCAGCGGACCCATCGAGAACGGGACGACGTACATGGTCCGGCCGCGCATCGAGCCGCGGAACAGGTCGGTCAGGCTGGCCCGCATCTCCTCGGGGTCGCGCCAGTTGTTGGTCGGCCCCGCGTCCTCCTCGCGCTCGGAGCAGATGAACGTCCGGTCCTCGACCCGGGCCACGTCCGCCGGGTCCGACAGCGCCAGGTAGGAATTGGGTCGCTTGGCGTCAGACAGGCGCTCGAACGTCCCCGCCGCTACCAGCACCTGGGCCAGCTGGTCGTACTCCTCGTCGGACCCGTCGCACCAACGGATTTCGTCGGGCTGGGTCAGCGACGCCATCTCCTCGACCCAGTCATTCAGACGGGAATGGCTGGAGCTGGCTTGGTGCGTCGGGGCAATATGGGCCATGGGGTTTCAGCTACTCCTAAGGTCTCGATGGGGATTTCAAGCCTACCCGGGCCAGGGTGAATATGACCCGGTGATGGTCTAATGCGGTCCGCGCGCTAACTCATTCGACGTTGGCTTCGGCCGAGCGGCTCCCTGTCCCCTGATCCCCGGAATCCCGCCGCGGAACCAGCACTAGCCGCTTGAACTCGGCCACCAGGACGCCGTCCTGGTTGAGCACGCGAGTATGCACTCTGACCGTCCCCCGGTCGGGCTTGGACTGGGACGGCCGGACCTCCAGCACCTCCGACTCGCAGAACAGCGTGTCGCCGTGGAATACGGGGGCCGGGTGCTTGAGCTCTTCGGTGGCGAGGTTCGCGATCGCCTTGCCGCTCACGTCCGAGACGCTCATCCCGAGGGCCAGCGAATACACCAGCGGCCCGACCACCACGTTGCGTCCCTGCTGGGACTGGGCGGCGTACACGTCGTTGATGTGCAGGGGGTGGTGGTTCATCGTGATGAGGCAGAAAAGGTGGTCGTCGGCCTCGGTGACGGTCTTGGCCGGCCAGTGCTTGTAGACCGCGCCCACCTCGAACTCCTCGAGGTAGCGCCCATAGGGGTGAGCGCCGCTGGCCTCGCGGACGGTCTGATCAGTGTCGACTTGGTTCATGCCGCGGGAGGATGTCAGGAAGGCGTCGGCATGTGCGCCGCCCCGTACACCCAAACGCCCTAACGTTCCGCCGATGCGAAACCCCCGTGACTTTGCCAAGCCGCTGGCCATCGGCGCGCCCACGCCGGTGCTCGAGATCCCGTTCAAGCCCTCCCGGATGATCCATTTCCTGGACTTCTCCAACGAGAAGATGGTGGCCAAGGTGCCCGATATCGCACCGACGGTCGACATCCTTCTGGGCAACCTCGAGGACGCGGTGCCGGTCGATCGCAAGGAGGCGGCGCGCGCCGGCCTGGTGAAGGTGGGCAAGGAGATGGAGCTAGGGGAGACGCAGCTGTGGACTCGGGTGAACAGCCTCGAGTCACCTTGGGTGCTCGATGACATCACCACGGTGGTGAGTGAGATCGGTCACAAACTTGACGTGATGATGATCCCGAAGGTCGAGGGCGCCTGGGACATCCACTACGTCGACCGCCTGCTCGCCCAGCTCGAGGCGAAGGCCGGGCTCGAGCGCCCGATCCTCATCCACGCGATCCTCGAGACCGGCCTGGGCGTGGTCAACCTCGAGGAGATCGCCACGGCGAGTCCACGCATGCAGGGGATGAGCTTCGGCCCGGCCGACCTGGCCGCCTCGCGGCGGATGAAGACCACGCGGGTGGGCGGCGGTCACCCCGGCTATCGGGTGATAAACGACCCCAACCCGCACAACCCCGAGGGCAGTCGAGACACCGCCCAGCAGGATCCGTGGCACTACTCGATCGCCCGCATGGTCGACGCCTGCACCTCGGCCGGGCTCCTCCCCTTCTACGGCCCGTACGGCGACATTCGCGACACGCAGGGCTGCGAGACTCAGTTCCGCGCCGCGTTCCTGCTCGGCTGCGTGGGCGCATGGTCGTTGCACCCGGCGCAGATCGAGATCGCCAAGAAGGTGTTCAGCCCGGATCCCGAGGAGGTCCGGTTCGCCAAGAAGGTGCTCGAGGCGATTCCCGACGGCCGCGGCGTCCACATGATCGACGGCAAGATGCAGGACGACGCCACGTGGAAGCAGTGCAAGGTGATGGTGACCCTGGCCGAGATGCTCTCCCACAAGGACCCCGAGCTGGCCGAGG
This sequence comes from Solirubrobacteraceae bacterium, assembly GCA_035252415.1. Lineage (GTDB taxonomy): Bacteria > Actinomycetota > Thermoleophilia > Solirubrobacterales > Solirubrobacteraceae > Palsa-465. The sequence goes on along the minus strand of DATFDC010000061.1, from coordinate 858 downwards.
CGTACGGGTTCGAGCCCGCCGCGGCGGCCTGAGAGGTCCGTCGGGTGCGGATCTCGGCCAAGGCGGACTACGCGGTGCGCGCGGCCGTCGAGCTGGCCGCCGCCCCCGACGAGAAGCCCGTCAAGGCCGAACGGATCGCCACGGCCCAGGACATCCCGCTGAACTTCCTGGAGAACATCCTCGGCGAGTTGCGCCACGCGGGAATCGTGCGCAGCCACCGCGGCGCCGACGGCGGCTTCCGGTTGGCCAAGCCCGCCGATCAGCTCACCGTGGCCGACGTGATCCGCGCCGTGGACGGTCCGCTGGCCAGCGTGCGCGGCGGCCCGCCCGAGGACGCCGCCTACCCCGGCGCCGCGACCGCGCTTCCCCGCGTGTGGATCGCGGTCCGGGCCAACCTTCGCAAGGTGGTCGAGCACGTGACGCTGGCCGACGTGGCCGGCGGCAAGCTGCCCACGGCGATCGACCGCCTCGCCGAGGACCCGGAGGCCTGGGTCACGCGATGAGCGCCGGTCGCAGGGGCGGCCTGACGTAGACGATGTCGCCCTCGGCCAGCTCGAGCTCGTCGGTCTGAGCGCGGGTCAGCTGCACACGAGCTGCCTCACCGTCGCTCAGCTCGAGCTCGACTCTCACTTCGAAGCCCAGGTGCACGACCCGCTTGACGAGCCCCTCGATCAGACCGGGAGCGGCGTTCACCGAGAGCCCGACGTCGTGCGGACGGACCAGGTGGCCGTCGATCTGGCTGACCGGCCCGAGGAAGCCCATCACGAACGGGCTGGCCGGGTTGTCGTACACCTCGCGCGGTGCGCCCACCTGCTCGATCCGAGCCTTGTTCATCACCGCGATCGTGTCGGCGACCTC
>DATFDC010000060.1:0-34419 GCA_035252415.1 Solirubrobacteraceae bacterium | reverse complement strand
ATGGCGGTTCCTCCTGTCCTCTCGGACTTGGGTTTAGACGCCCCGAACGCTCCCAACCGGAGCGGACGGGACGGGAGGACCGCCACTCAAATTTCTACGGGATCCCGGACAACCTCTCGCAGCAGCTCACTCAGCACTCCGCGTGATCAAGGTCTAGCCGCAACTCGCCAACCCTCAGCAACTCCTGTCCGCGCGTTGCAGCGGCGCACCGCAATCTCTTGACACGCCCGTCGCCCGGCCACGGTCAACGCCCCGAGCCGAAAGCGGGGCGCAGCCCGTACACGCGGGTACGGGCTGCGCCGGTTCCGTCTTAGGTTCGGCGCACGCGATCCCCGCCGTGGTGACCCCCGTAGTGGTCATCCCGGTGGTGGCGATCGCCGTGGTGGTCTCCTCGATCGTGGCCTCCCCCCGCGTTGGGTAGCCGCGGGATGAACGTGGGCTTGCACACGAAGTTCGCCGCGTGTGTCGTGCTGCCCTGTCCGGTGTATGTCGCCACCAGCGGGCACAGGCACACCGGCCGCGTCAGCAGGACATTGCCGCTGCGGTCGGTCAGCCGGCCGGGCAGCGAACTCGGCGCCTGGCCGTGCTCGACCCAGTTGACCATCGCGTCGAACGGGTCGGTCGGCGCGGCGCCCGTCCCACCGCCGCAGTGCGCCACACTCAGCGCGATGAACAGTCGGTAGAACTGCTGGGTCCGCCGCAGACCGCCCATCCGATCGATCACGCTCTGGTAGTAGCCGATCACCCCCTGCGGATAGATCAGCTGATCAGCCGTACCCACCCAGGACAGCAGCTTCCCGCCCGCGTTCCGGAACCGGGTCAGGTCCGGGTTGTTCGTCCCGATCACCGGGTTGAACTCGAAGAACGACTGCAGGAAGAACCGCACGAACTGCGGGTAGGTCATCGTCTGCCAGTTGAAGCTCGGGTCCTGGGCCAGCCAGAACACGAAGTGATTCAGCCAGATCAAGAACGGCGCCGGGCTCGTGGTCCCATCCACTGCGGTCGTCGTTCCGTTCAGGCCGCCGAACGCGGTCCCGGGCACCAGCCCGTACCACATGAATTGCCCGTTCGGGAACCGCGGTCCCGCGCGCCCGCCCGCCGTCGAGACTCGTCACGTTGGCAGCGGGTGTTCAGCGAGACTCAGTGAGTCGCTAGAACCGGGGCTTGCCCTCGTCGTAACGGTCAAGTCCGTCATCGGGAATCGGCTCCCACGGCGCTGCGTAGGCGACGAACGTCCGCCAGCTCGGTCGCACGCCCGGATCGCCGTCGAACGCCGCCATACGCACGCTCATCTGCGTGGGGTCTTCGGGGTTGCGGCTAAATAGATGCGCCCCGCATTCGCGGCAGAAACACTTCTCGAATCCGCCGTCCGGATGGCGCCACGCCTTCACCAGCTCCTCTCCCTGCAACAAGCGGAATGTGCGACCGTCGATCCGCGCCTGAGCCGAAGCTGCAGTGCCGGTGCGGCGTTGGCAGCGAGTGCAATGGCAGTAGCCCGCGGCTCGCGCAGGCTCGGTGAGCTCGAACCGGACGCCGCCGCACAGGCACCCACCCGTCGTAGAGGGATCAGTCACCGGCGACAAAGTCTGACACTCGTGCGACCGGCGAATCGGCGTCGCCAGCCGTGGTGCTGCCGAAGCAGGTCACGGTCCCTCCGCCGAGGCTTGTGTCGCAACTCGTCAGCAGCGATGCGGCGAGTCGCGCGGGGTGCGCGGGCTGCGCGGGGTGCGCGGTCCATGTCGACTTCCCTCCCATCGCCCGTCGCGATGTCAGCGAGCGTCTGGACGCGGCCACGCCTCGGCTAACCATAACTTGATTTATAGTTAGTGTTCTGGTTGGATGGACTGGTCATGCATGGAGAGGTAGCCGTCCGTCCGCCGCGTCAGGCGCGTACCCGCGCCTCTTGGGAGCGCGTGCTCGACGCTGGCGTGGCCATCCTGGCCGAGCGCGGCTACGGCGGTCTGACGATCGGGGCGCTGTGCGAGCGAGCGCGGGTCACCCCGCCAACGATTTACGCGCGGGCCGCGAACAAGGAGGCTCTGCTCCTGGCGGTCTATGACCGCGCTATGCAGCGTGTGGCCCAATCCGACCGCCTCGATCCCGACGACGAGATTTGGCGTGCGTTGCCGAGCCGCGACGTTGTCCGTGAACTCGTCGTCGGCGTCGTGCGAATCTGGACCGAGGGCGCCGCGGTGCTGCGCCCGATCGTCCATCGCGCCGCCCATGACCCGGAGGTCTGGGGGCGCGGGACGCAGCTGAGCGTGGATCTCGGACGGCGGTTCCGGGCGATCCTGCTCGCCCGACCCGATGTCGTGGCCGGCGCGGGCGCCGAGCGGCGCGCCGACGCGTGCTACCGGATCGTCTACGCAGCGTTGGTGCAACGCGTGATGTATGGGCCGCAGTTCGAGTCTGACGTGCCGCTGAGCGATGACGAACTGCTCGGTGCGTTGGTCGAGATGGCCGAGCGCTACCTCGGCATCGCGGAGGGCAGCGCATGACCAAGGGCCGGATGGTCGGACCCAGCGCCGGCCCGAGGGGAATGGCGGTCGCCCTGGCCGGTTCCCGGATCGGGTTTGGGCCGAGATCCCGGAGCGCTACCACGGGATCAAGCCCGCCGGCGACATCCTCAACGTCTGGCCACCCCCGCACACGGTGCTGCGCCTCCTCGGGATTGACACCGGTGATCCGGGCGCGCCCGTGCACAACCGTGTTCGCCAACCGGCAAGGCCGCGTCGCCGGGGGCAACTCAACCTCAGACCTGAGGAGGAGAGCGTTGACTGAGATACCGAGTGATGTGCACTTTGTCGGCAGCATCGCATTGGACAGCGTCGTTGAGGTGTTTCGGGAGGTTGGGCAGGCTTGCGGGCGTCGCCTGCGCCGCGTGCCGGACGGGGAGCCGGGCGGCCGGCGGCTGTGGATCAGTTGGCAGTGGCCGGTTCTGCGTGCACATGCGGCGCTCCGCGAGGTCGTTCCGCCGCCGCGGAGGGCGGGCTGGCGGTCCTCGAAGCCGTTCCCGGGACCGACCCGGCGACAATCGAATTCGGCGAGCTTGGCTACGCGCGCGAGGCTCGGATCTCGTACCAGGACTTCCGCGACGCGCAAGAGCGGGGCTGGCTGCCCGAGGGCGTGAAATTGCAGGTGAGTCTTCCCACGCCGTTCGCGATCATCAGCACGTTCCTCGACCCCGAGTCGGCACAGGTAGTCCTGCCGGCTTACTCGCGGGCGATGTTCGCAGAGGTCAAACGGATTGCCGACGCGATCCCACACGAGGACCTGGCATTGCAGTGCGACGTTTGCATCGAGATGATCGTCTGGGACGGGCAGCCGTCGATCGTCCCCTCGTTCCCGGGGGCACGCGAGATCGTCGCCGCGACGCTGAAGAGTTGCCTGAACGCTGTGCCCGCCGACATCGAGCTCGGCGTACACCTGTGCTACGGCGACTACGACGCACGACATTTCATCGAGCCGGTGGATGCTGGGGCCGAGGTCGAATTGGCGAACACGATCCTCGACCTTGCCGGTCGGCCCCTGGCCTGGATCCACATGCCGGTACCGGTCGCACGCACCGACGACGCGTTCTACGCGCCGCTGGCCGACCTCAAGCTCCAGGCGCAGACCCGTCTGTACCTCGGTCTCATCCACGCCGACGGCAGAGACAGCCAGCGGATCGCCGCCGCCCACAAGGTCGTCCCAGAGTTTGGTGTCGCTACCGAGTGCGGGATCGCGCGCCAGCGCACCCCCGACCAGGTACGTCAACTCATCCGCGCCCACGCCGCGGTCACGGCCGAACCCGCGACTACCACATAGCGTGCGAAGACGATCAGCGGCACGCCCCTGACGCTGTCCGTTATCGCTGATGCGGGACACGAGGATTCCGATCTGACCATCGAGCTCCGTCGGACATGAGGAGCGCGGCGGCACTTCGCGCCCGTGGGCTCCCGAAAAGGCTCCCAAACTCACGAGTTCTCAGAGCACTGAGCGGGGCCTCACAGCATCTGGCCTGATCATCCGCGAGGACGGTGTAGGGCACTCAAGGTGAACGAAGTCTGCCCGTGCGTTTGCGCACGTCCGAGCAACTGTCGCTCGTCCGGTTCGTTCGCTTTCGAATCTGATTCACATTTGTCAACCTCGTCCGTTAGGGCCGCCCCGGGGGCGCCCGCCATACTTCACACATGTCCGCCCCCGATTCCCTCATCCGTCCGCCTCTTCAGCGTCGCAGCCGGGAGTCGCTCGAGCGGCTGTTGCAGACGGGCCTCGAGTTGCTACAGGAGAAGGGCTTTGACGGCTTCACGCTGCAGGAGCTCAGCCAGCGCGCAGGCGTTTCGATCGGATCGATCTACGGCCGAGTGGAGGGGCGTGAGGCGCTCATCATGGCGATCTACGAGCGGGCGATGCAGTCGATCGATTCAGAGGAGCGCGCAAAGCTCCAGAAGGTCCAGTCGCTGGAGGGGCTCGAGCCACGGGAGCGTGTGCGGCGGCTGATCATGACCGCGGCGGAGACGATGCTCGCCAACGGAGACGTGCTCGGCGTGTTCATGCGACAAGCGCCGATGAACTCCGAGATCCTGTCCCGGGGCGCCGACATCTCGCGGGCCAACGCTCGGATCTTCGCGCAGGCGTTGCTGGCGCACCGCGACGAGATGCGTCATCCCGATCCGGAGCTCGCGGTCGACGTCGCCTGGCGGATGATCTACTGCACGATCGCCCGGCGGATCACCCACGGCCCCGAATTCGAATCTACCCGGCCCCTTGGCGACGAGCGGCTCGTCCGCGAACTCACCCGCGCGGCGCTCGACTACCTCTTCTAACCCCCTGGATGGCCGGTAAGCGGTCGAGGTTTGACAGTGGGCCTGCAGCTGTTTTAGCGTATTCGAAGCAATATTCTGAATCGCAAATGTCCGTCGATCGCCCGGCGGGTGAGGGGTGTGGAGAGGGTGAAGACATGAGGTCGCTCGTCGTCGGCGGTGGGATTGGCGGGCTGTCGGCGACGCTTGCGCTGCGGCGCCACGGCGTCGAGGTTGAGGTCGTCGAGCGCAATCCGGAGTGGTCGGTCTACGGCGTCGGGATCATCCAGCCCGGCAACGCGCTGCGGGCGCTGCATTCGCTCGGCCTGGCGGAGGCATGCGTGTCAGCCGGTCACCCGATCCTCGCTTCCCGCACCTTCCTGGCCGACGGCGTCACCGAGGTGGCTCACAGCCCCTTCCCGCCGCTGGTGCCAGGCCTGCCACCGGGCAACGGACTGCCGCGTCCGCGGCTCCACGAGATTCTCACCACCCGGGTCCGCGAATCCGGTGCGACCGCCCGCGTCGGAGTAACCGTGACGCGGATCGAGAACGATCCAGGAGGTGTCACAGCCACGCTCTCGGACGGCTCGCGCGACACGTGGGACCTCCTTCTCGGTGCTGACGGCCTCTACTCGCAGGTCCGCACCGATGTGTTCGGCGAGCGCCTGGTCCCTCACTTCACCGGCCAGGTGTGCTGGCGGGTCAACCTCCCGCGCCTCGAGGGGCTCGACGAGTTGCACCTGTATCTCGGTCCGTGGGGCAGTGCGGGATTCGTGCCCCTCGGCGAGGACCTCATGTACATGCTGCTCATCGAGACGCCGATCGACGACTGGCGCGCGCAGATCGAGCGGCGTGGAGCGGCGGCGGTGATGCGCGATCGTCTCGAGCCATTCGCGGGCCCGGTCGCGGAGATGCGCGAACTGATCACCGACGATGACGCGATCGTGCTGCGACCCATCGAGAACATCCTGGTGCCGGCGCCGTGGCATCGGGACCGTGTTGTCCTCGTCGGCGACGCCGCGCACGGCATGACGCCGCACTGCGGTCAGGGCGCGGCGCAGGCCGTCGAGGATGGCATCGTGCTCGCCGAAGAGCTGTCGACCTCTGACTCTGTGGCAGCCGCGCTCGAGGCCTACACCGCGCGGCGCTTCGATCGCTGCCGCACGATTCTCGAGGGTTCGGAGGCGATCGGCCGCTGGGAGCAGGACCACAGCCTCGAGATAGATCTCGGCGCCACCCACCAGCTCGTCGCGATGACCGCGGCCTCACCGATCTGATGAAGATCGCGCGTGTTCGGCACGAGGGTGGGGCCTGCGCGGCGGTCGTCGAAGGAAATCGCGTGCACGTCCTGGCCGGTGAGGTGGACGTTGCGGTGCTCCTAGCGGCGGATCGGGCCGGCCGTGAGCGACTGGCGGCACGTGTGTCGGCCGAGCGCCCGCTGGGCGAGGTCCGGCTGTTGGCTCCGGTCGTGGCCCCCACGATCCGGGACTTCTCGGTCTTCGAGCAGCACATCGAGGGCGTTCGCCGCGTCGCCGACCCCGAGGCAAGCGTGCCCGAGGTGTTCTACGAGTCACCGTTCTGCTACTTCAGCAATCCTCACGCGCTCACCGGCCCCGACGAGGAGATCGCCGTGCCACCCGGCTGTGAGCGGCTCGACCTCGAGCTCGAAGTCGCTGCGGTCATCGGCCGGGACGGGCGCGACCTGGATCCGGCCGAGGCGGAGAGCCACATCGCCGGCTACACGATCTTCAACGACTGGTCCGCGCGTGACCTGCAGCTCGCCGAGATGCGCCTCGGACTCGGACCGTGCAAGGGCAAGGACTTCGCCAACACGCTGGGCCCCTGGATCGTGACTGCGGATGAACTCGAGCCGCACCGCGACGGCGATCGCCTCGACCTTGCCCTGCGGGCCGAGGTCAACGGCGTGGCGCTCGGCACCGATTCGCTCGCCAACATGGCGTGGTCGTTCTCGGAGCTGGTGTCCTACGCGTCGCGCGGCACCTGGGTGCGCACCGGCGACGTCCTGGGCTCGGGCACCTGTGGCTATGGATGCCTGCTCGAGCTGTGGGGCCGCGAAGGTCCGGACGCGCACCGCCCGCTCGAACCCGGCGACACCGTCGCCCTGCACGTCGAGGGGATCGGGACGATGCGCAACTCGGTCGTGGCCGGCACCGAGGCAGTAAGGCCGCTGCCGCGTGCCGCGCCGCCGCGCCGCGAAAGCCGGCGATGAGCCGCCCGCCGGCGTACACGCGCGGACTGCACGAGCTCGGGGACGGCTTACACGCTTTCCTTCAGCCCGACGGCGGGTGGGGGCGGTCCAACGCCGGCCTGATCGTCGGCGACGGCGCTTCCCTGCTCATCGACACGCTGTTCGACCTCAACCTGACCGCCGAGATGCTCGGAGCGATGGCCCCGCTGCTCGCGGGCAGCCCGCTGTCGGGGGCGTTCAACACCCACGGCAACGGCGATCACTGTTACGGCAACCAGCTGCTGCCAGCGGCCCTGCCGATCTACGCCACCGAGGTCGCGGCTGAGGAGATTCGCGCGGTGCCGCCAGCCGCCGCGCATGCCCTGTTCAAGGAGACCGACCTCGGAGCTGACTTCGTCGCCTGGGCACGCGAGGCGTTCGGTCGGTTCGACTGGACGGGCATCGAGACGCGCGCCCCCACCGACACGTTCTCGGGAGAGACCACGGTCCACGTCGGCGAGCGCGAGGTGTGGCTGATCGCGGTCGGACCGGCGCATACCTCGGGAGATGCCATCGCCTATGTGCCCGACGCGGCGGCCGTGTTCACCGGAGACATCCTGTTCGCGGAGAGCACTCCCGTGATGTGGGCAGGGCCCGTATCGAGCTGGCTCGCGGCCGCTGAGCGCATCCTGTCGCTCGAGCCCCGCGTAATCGTGCCGGGACACGGGCGGCTCGCGACGCCGCAGATGGTCGGCGATCTGCAGGAGTACCTGCGTTTCGTGCAGCGCGAGTCGCGCCGGCGTTTTGACGCAGGGATGGACGCCGTCGCCGCCGCCGACGACATCGACCTCGGACCCTATGCGGACTGGGGTGACGCTGAGCGGATCGCGGTCAATGTCGAGATGATCTACCGCGAGCTGGATCCGACCCGCCCGGTCCTGCCCGTGCCGGAGCTCTTCGTGCGCATGGCACGCTGGAAGGCTCGCCATCGCTGACGCAGCGACCATGTACCGAAGCAGAAGTATGATTCTAATTAGGTGCCGCACCGGGCGCCCCAACGTCGAGGAGAGATGAGCATGCGCCTGTTGTCGCAGCTGGCCCACGTCGAGTTGACGACGCCAGTACCGCAGGAGTCGCTCGCGTTCTGGACCGACCTCGTCGGGTTGGAGGAGACGACGCGCGAGGGCCAGTCCGTGTACCTGCGCGCCTGGGCCGACCGTTTCCACCACACCTTGAAGCTCACCGAAGGTCCGGAGGCCTCGCTGACGCACATCGGCTGGCGCGCCGACGGCCCGGAGCAGCTCGAGGAGGCAGTACGGCGGTTGACCGCCGCCGGCGTCGGGGAGGGCTGGGACGAAAGCCCGGTCGGCCATGGCCGCGCGTTTCGCTACCGGGCGCCCGGCGGCCACCTGAACGAGGTCTTCTGGGAGGTCGAGCGCTACGTCGCCCCGGCCGAGAAGCGCTCACCCTTTCCCAACCGTCCTCAGCGTTACGCGCCGCGTGGCGTTGGCGCGCGCTGTATCGACCATTTGACGATCACGGCACCCGACCCCTGGACCGAGGCTCAGTGGTACCGAGAGACGCTGGGTCATCGGTTCATGGAGTACACCGCGGTTCCGGACCACCCCGAGGTCGTCATCTTCGCGATGACGACTACGTGCGAGCGAGCCCACGACCTCGGCATCGTCCGCGACTTCGCAGGCCACCGCGGGCGGGTCAACCACTTCGCCTATTTCGTGGACTCACGCGAGGAGCTCATCCGCGCCGCGGACATCTTCCTCAACCAGGGGATCGGGATCGAATATGGCCCGGGGCGCCATGGGATGGGCGACCAGGACTACCTTTACGTGCGCGACCCGAGCGGCATGCGCGTGGAGCTCAACGCCGGCGGCTATCGCAACTACGAGCCCGACTGGGAACCGGTCCAATTCGATCCGCAGTTGGGGTCGCTCGACTTCTACCTCAACCGTCCGCTGCCCGAATCCTTCTCCGAATCGTTCCCGCCCGTCGCCGGGCCGCCGCCAAGCGCCGAGGAGATGCGTGAGCAGACCGGCTACATCGTCTGACAGATGCACGCGAACCACCCCGGCGAGCTTCAAGCCGGCAAGGCCTGGCTGCGCGAGCGGGTCGAGCGGCGGCTGCACCCCGTCGACGGACTAGATCAGGCGAGGGCGCTCGCGACGATCGAGCGTCTATCCGGTCTGCAGCCCGAGCCGTGGACGGAAGCGTGGGGTGCACTCGCGGAGGACTCCGCGGCGCGGGCCCGCGCGGCCACGGAGCCTGCCGAGCGCCACCGCCTGTGGGACCAGGCCTACCAGGCGGCATTCCTGGGCCGCTACCCGGTGCCAAATCATCCCCTCAAGGCGAACCTGTACGACCGCGCCCGTGAGTACTTCCTCGAGGCCACGGCGCACGAGAAACCCCCGCTCGAGGTCGTCGATGTGCCGTTCGAGGGCCGCCCCGGCGAAGGCGACAACGTCCGCTTCTACCTCACCCGTCCCGAGGGCGTCGCACATCCACGGGTCGTGCTCGCGTGGGGCGGCATCGACACGTGGAAGGAAGAGAGCCACGCCCGGCTCGGGGCCCTGTTGCGTACCAGAGGCCTGGCGGTCGTACTCATCGACATACCAGGCACAGGCGAGTCGCCGGTCCTCGCCTCGGTCGACGCCGAGCGGCAGTACACGCCCGTGTTCGACTACCTCGCGACGCGCACCGACCTCGACGGATCCCGATGCGGCGTGATCGGCGCCTCCTTCGGCGGCTACTGGGCGATGAAGCTCGCCTACACCCACCGTGAGCACGTCGCCGCCGCAGTCAACTGGGGCGGCGGAGTGCACATCACCTTCACGCCCGAATGGCAGGAGCGCTCGCGCAACGCCACGTCGTATCTGATGGACCTCATGGCCGCGCGCTCCCGGATCTTCGGCGGTAGCACGTTCGAGGACTACGTCGAGCATTGCCCCCAGCTGTCGCTGCTCGACCAGGGCCTGCTCGACGCCCCGTCATCCGCAATCCTCCTCGTCAACGGCCGCGACGACCAACAAAATTCGATCGGCGACCTCTATCTCAGCCTCGACCACGGCGACCCCAAGGCTGCCCGTGTGTTCGACGGCGGCCACATGGGTCAAGGGCCGACCGTGCCAACCATCGTTGACTGGATGTGTTCCCAACTCGCCTGAACTGGAGCCGGCACCGGCTGGCAGGCGGTTTCGACGAGAGCTCCCGCTTGTGCGGTACAGATGAGAGACTGCCGTCGCGAGGGAGCGTGCTCCGCGGGAGCCTGAGTCACTCAGATGGCACAGCGGTGTGGCTGAGACGCGCCGCGGTCAAGCCGGAGATGATCGTGCTGGCCTCATCTGCGATCCGCCTCAGGATCTCGCCGGCGGAGGGAATGTCGTGAATGAGGCCGCTCGACTCGCCGGCCAGCAAACTCATCTGCTCAAGATCGCCGCTCGCCGCTCGGGTTGGCGGTAGGCCAGTGAACGTGGGCATCGGCACCTCCTGGCCGAAAACGCTCGCCGTCCCGATGATCGGCTGGGTTTCGGGATCCAACTCCCGGTACGGTGGGGGATCGTCGCGCTTCTCCCACTCGCGCACGATCGAGTTGCGAACACCGCGCACCGGCGCATCCGGGAAGTCAAAGCCGAACACCGAGTGGCGCGCCGTGTCACCGACCTGCGAATCGACGATCCGCTGTTGGTAGTCGCGATTGGCGTCGGCTTCCTCAGCGGCTAGGAAGCGGGTACCGAACACCGCCGCGTCAGCGCCCAGCGCAAGCGCCGCCACGAGCCCGCGCCCGTCAGCGACGCCTCCGGCGGCGAACACCGGCACGGGCGCCACCGCGTCGAGCACCGCGGGCACCAGAGACATCGTCCCGGCCACTCCAAGGTTGTGACCCCCGGCCTCCGAGCCCTGAGCGATGACCGCATCGGCTCCCGACGCCACGGCCTCGCGTGCCTGCTCCGGCGAACCCGCCTGGACCCACACGCGCGTTCCGGCCTCCCGCAGGGTCTGGACCCACCCCGGGTCCGGCTCGTCCCAGAAAAAAGTGACTGCGGACACGTGCTCCGCCGCGCAAACAGTCACATGCGCAGCGTCGACGAACCGCGGAATGAAATTGACGCCAAACGGCCGATCGGTGTGCGCCCGGATCGCCTCGATCTCCGCCTGGAGTAGGTCGACCGGCATGCCGCTCGCGCCCAACGTCCCAAATCCTCCCCCTGCCGATACGGCAGCAACTAGGGGCGCCCGCGCGACGAATGCCATACCGGCCGAAATGACCGGAAGCTCCACTCCGTACTCGCGCGTGAACCGAGTCTGCAGCATGGGCCGAGCCTATCCCACGCAGCTAGGACAGGCCAGCGATGCCTCTGCTCATTCCACGTCAAGCGGCCAGAACTCGACGCGGCGCCAGCGCCGGTGGCTAGCGCGTTCGGTCACCCGGGTAGCGCTTCCCGGCTCTGGCGGTGGACCTCGACGGCGTCGCCGGCGCGCTCGGCTGGGGCTCCGACGAGCGGCCCGACGCAGAAGTGCTCCATGTGCCGCTCGGCGAGCCGGCTGTGGAAGTCCCCGAACTCCGCCGTGGCGTCCTTGCCGCCGTACATGCGGGCGACGAACGGGCCGCCGGGGTGGTGGTCCTTCCACTCGGTGAAGTCGTAGACCTTGCCGCGGATGACGACCCAGCAGTCGTCGAACGTCGCATGCTGTGCGAGCTCCTCGCGCGTGACGGGCCGGTCGCCGGTCCAGGGCTTCGCCGGCTTCCAGAGATTGCGAGCGATCTCCCGGCGGGCGCTGAGCGCCTCGGTCCGCGAGCGGAAGTCCCACGGCCCGAGCTTACGGATCGGCAGCTTGTCGCCGATCTGGCGCGCGTCGAACGCGTAGATCCACGAGTCGTCGCTGCCCGCCCGCTCGTTGTGGTCGAACATGGGGTAGTCGCGCTCGTTGACCGCCGCGAGGATCGCCCGCCGCTCAGGTGAGTCCTTTGGCTCGAGGTGCTTGAAGAGGAACTTCGACGCGAACTGGAAGCGCGTCGCGCGGTAGTAGCGCACGCGCTCGTAGTGCAGCAGCGCGCGGTAGATGTCGGTGCCGTGCAGCTCGAAGCACTTGCCCAGCGCCGCGGCGTCCTCGAAGGCCTGCGCGGCACCCTGGCCGTAGGTCGGCAGCATCGGGTGCGCGGCGTCGCCCACCAGGCCCACCCGACCCTCCGTCCAGCTCTCGAGCGCGTCGCGGTCGTAGAGCCCCCACTTCGTCGGGTGCTCGATCAGGCCCGTGAGCGCGACGATGTCGTCGTGGCGGGGGTCCCCTGCGAACGCCCGGCTCATGTTGCCGATCATCTCGTCGCGGTCGGCGGGGAACCAGTCGCCTTCCTCCCGCTCGAATTCCGCGGAGTCGGGCTCGTAGTAGGCGAGCCAGATGTTGAGCAGCTCGCCGCCGCGGACCCAGTACGTCAGATGCTGCGCGGTCGCATTCTCGCGGCTGTCCATCGACATGGTCTCGATGGGATTGAAGTCGAGCGGGGTGCCGTCGGGCTTGCGCGCCGCGGCGACCTTGTCCCGCGGGGCCAGGCCGCGGTAGACGACGACCTCGGTCCAGCGCTTGGTCGACACGCCCGGCCAGACCGCCTCCAGCACCTGGGAGTTGACGCCGTCGGCGCCGATCAGCAGGTCGCCGGTCTCCGTCGTGCCGTCGGAGAACCTCACGGTAACGGACTCCTCGTCCTGGCTGACGGCCTCCAAGCGCTTGGCCATGTGGACCTGGATCGGGCAGTTGGCGCCCGTCTCCGGCGCGAACTCGAGGACCCGCTTGTGGAGGCACATCAGCAGGTCCATGCGGTGCATGTGGTGGAAGCCGGCGTTGTCGTCAGCCGACGTGTTGTGGTCGAGCGGCCTCCGCGTGATGGAGCCGTCCTCCCAGACCATCCGCGTCTCGTGCAGGATCGCCGCCCTGCCGCCGTCGATCGCCCCGTGGGGCCCCTTGGGCTCACCGCCGTCTAGATCGACGCCCAGCCACCGGCACAGCCGCGCCCCGTTTGGGGGGATGTTCAGCCCGGCTCCCGCGGTGCTGGGCGTCGGCGTTTGCTCGAAGACGTCGATCGTGGTGAAGACGCCCGATTCCCGCAGCGCCAGGGCAGTCATCAGCCCGGCCATGCCCCCGCCTGCGATCAGCGCTCGCATCATCTCCCTCCGATCCTCTCGATGAGTCGCGTCTGCCGGCGCGACCGTATCACGCGGACGCGTGCGGATCCCCGTGTCCGCCACTGCGTGCGAGGTCGAGGTGACCGCCGCCCGCTCGTGCTGGAGAATCGTGGCTCAACGAGGATCGATCGGGGTGAGGTTTGGTTGGGCTGCCTCGATGACCTTGCCGGCGCGCAGGCAGAGATCCTCGTGGTAGCGATCGCCGATCAGCTGAACCCCCTGGGGCATCCCGTCGACCAGGCCTGTCGGCACGGCGAGCGCCGGAAGGCCGAGCAAGTTCACGGTCACGAGCAGGCGGTGGCGCCAGAGCAGCTCCTCCGAGTGGTCGGGGCCACCGAGGTCGTAGTCGACCGGCGGCATTCGTGCGGTGGACACAGGTCCGAGCACGAGGGGATGGTGGTATTGGAACTCCGACCAGGCACGTTGCAGCGCGTGCCGCCGAGTGAAGCGATCTAGGTAGGCGGGCAGATCGAGCAGCGGGATTCGCTCCAGGTTCTGGCGCTGGTACTCAAGAGATCCGCTCGATAGCACCCCGGCCAGCTGTTCGAAGGTGGGGCGCAGCTCGGCTGCGGTCAGGTCGCGCCAGAGCTCTGTAGCCAGCCCGACGTCCGGCGGGTCCGCCTCGACGACTTCGTATCCCGCATCGTCCAGGACGCCGGCGGCGTGGTCGATCGCCTCGCGCACGGCGGGCTCGACGCCGAGGCCGCCAGGGTCGCTGACCACGGCCACGCGGACGCGAGCCCCGTCGGTTGCGCGGTGCCGCTGCACCGGCATCCACCAGGGGTCGCGCCGGTCGCCGGCGCGCAGCAAATCGAACGCCAGCTCGAGGTCGGCGATCTGCCGAGCGAGCACGCCCTCCACGGCGAACAGCTGCAGCGTCGGCGGGAAGTCCTGCGGCTCGAGTGCGCGCGCAGCGGGGACGCTGCCGAAGGTTGGTCGCAGGCCGGCGATGCCGCACGCGTAGGCGGGCAAACGGACCGAGCCGCCGTAGTCGTTGCCGAGCCCGAGCGGGGACATGCCGGTGGCGATCGCGACGGCTTCGCCGCCGCTCGAGCCGCCCGGCGTGCGGTCGGGATCCCAGGGATTGAGGGTCGGCCCGTGAAGGTCGTTGTCGGTGTGCCATCGCATGCCCATGTCGGGCATGTTCGTCCGCGCAAGCGGAATCGCCCCTGCTTCCTTCAGACGGGCAACGACTGGGGCGTCGACCGGCGGGATGGCCCGCGCGCGGGCCGGCAGCCCCCAAGTGGACGGCGAACCGGCCACGTCGATGTTCTCCTTGATTGTGAACGGGACGCCATGCAGCGGGCCGAGCGGCCCGCCCGCGCGTCGCGCCTCGTCGGCGGCCTTGGCCGCGGCTCGGGCTTCGTCGGCCAGCACGGCGGTGATCGCGTTGACGCGCGGATTGACCTCGGTAATCCGCTCCAGGTGCGCCTCGATGACCGCTTCGACGCTGATCGCACCGTCGCGGATTGCCGTTGCGAGCTCGGTTGCGCCCGCGCGCCAACAACTCGTTGTCTGAAAGTTTGATCGCATGTTCAACTAAAGCCTCACATATTCGTATGTACGCAGTCAAGCAGCTTGACATGACTTTGAACAACTGATTAGCTGGCGCGCGATCAGCCGAATGAGCCGCCCGCACCAGCCACGGCAGCGAGGAGATAACCGATGAGCTTTGACGCAGCCATTCTGGGCGTATGGCGCTCGCGCGCGGCGCTGGCTGCCCTGGTCGCCGGCGTAGTTCTGCTGGCCGGGTGCGGGAGCAGCAGCAGCAGTTCGACCGGAAACGCCCCGGCGGCCGGCGCTTCGACCGGGGCCTCGTCGACGACGGCCAGTCCGTCGGCCGCCGCGATCTCGACGTGCGGGAGCAAGCCCGGGGTGCCGGCCACAGGCACGCCGATCCGCCTTGGGACGATCGTGACCAAGCAGCCGGGCACCGACTTCACCGACATCGCCAACATGGCGCAGGCTTACTTCACGTGCGTGAACGCCAATGGCGGCGTCAACGGCCACCCGATCAAGTACTTCATCGAGACCGAGCAGACACAACCGGCGCAGATTTCCGCCGACGCGGAAAAGCTCGTGGGTACCGATCACGTGGTCGGGATCGTCGGCAACACAAGCATCCTCGAATGCACCGTCGATCACGCCTACTGGGAGAAGCTCCGCTACGACGTCATTGACTCCGGGATCGCGCCGGAGTGCTGGTCCACGCCCAACAGCGCCGCCGTCAACATGGGACCCCGGTTCAGCTCCGACGGCGCGGTCCAATATGCGCTGGCCCAGCACGTCTCGAAGATCATCTTCGATCAGTCCAACGTCCCCGGTAATCAGTACGCCGCCGCGGGGGTGGAGGCGGTGGCCTCCGCGACCCATGTGCCCGTGGAGAGCATCACAGAGAACGTGCCCATCCAGGACGCAAACTCGGTGGCCCTACGCGAGGTGAACGCCGCGGGGCCAGACGGCGCGGTGGTGCTCGACTTCACGCCGCCCGAGGCGCTGGTCATCCTCCAGGCCGCCCAGAAGCTCGGGCTCGAGAACCGGGTCAAGCTGTGGGGGTGCTCGACCCCTTGCAACACCGACTTCCTGGCCAGCGCTCTCGGACCGAAGTGGAACCACAAGCTATTCGTCAACGCTGAGCTCACCCCGCCCGACGTCACCAACACTCCGTCGATGCAACTCTACCGGGCGATCCTCAAGCAGTACGGGCACTCAGTCTCCGGCGGGGTCGGAAGCTTCAGCCAGATGGGCTTCGCCGAGGCCGAGATCGCTGTCCACGCGCTCCAATCGATAAACGGGCCTTACACGACCTCGAGCGTCAGCGCGGCGTTCAAGGCGGTGAAGGACTTCACGACCGGGCAGCTCTGTCGACCTTGGACCTATGGGACCTTCCCGATGCACATTCCCAACAACGTGGACTACACCGTGACTCCCGAAGGCGGCAAGATGGTGACGGTGCAAGGCTGCACGGCGGTGTCGAGCGCCGACCCGCTGATCGCTGCCTATCGCAAGCTCGCGGGCAGCTGAGCCGCCCAGACGTGTGACCGGAGCTGAAGAGGCGCCGCCGGCGCCAGCGGCCGCCGAGCACTCGATTACCCTCCGCCCGATGCTCGAGCCCTGGCTCTGATGGCGCGCAACCTGCCACCGACACAGAGACGGACCCAATTCGCGGCCGCCGCCCAGCGCGCCATGTCCCGCAAGGGCACGTTCAATGTCTCGCTGCGCGATGTCGCTCGCGAAGCGGGCGTCTCGCCCGGGGCAATCCTCTACCACTACGACGATTTCGAGGCCGTCCTCGTTGCGGCCTGGCAGGACCTCAGCGAGCGCTTCGGCCAACAGCGCCGCCGAATCCTCGAACTAGACGCGGCAGAGCCCGCGCGGCTGGCCACCGCCATCCATCACGCCGTGCCAAGCGGCAGCGCCGATGAGCGCTACCTCCTCTATGCGGCCATTGGTCACTACCGCTCCAATGCCACGATGCGAGCGCTCGCTCGCGCAACCACTCACGCCGAGATCGCCCTCTACCACACGATCATCGAGGCCGGCAGCGCACGCGGCGTATTCACGCTTGGCGATCGAAGCATCGCGATCGCCCGCACCATCGTCGGACTCACGCACGGGCTGGGAATCTGGATCGTCCACGACGATCCCGAGGTCGGCTTCGCGGAGGGCGAACACCTCGTGCGCGGCTACGCGGAGGCGCTCACGTCGGTGAAGCTACCGTCGCCGCTGTCGCTCGCGGACCTCGAGACGTAACGGCCGCCGGCGATCACGCCGCCGTGCGCCGGGTACAATGTATCCAATGTCGGCCGGGGCGGAGATCAGATGGGGCGGCTAGAGCCAATCGAGACCAACTCGGTTGCCATGCTCGCGTATGTGCAGATCCGGGCCCTGATCCTCGAGGGCGAGATGCCGTCCGGCGCCCGCCTTTCGCAGCTGGAACTCGCCGAGGAGCTGGGAATCTCGCGCACCCCGGTGCGCGAGGCGCTGCGCAGGCTGGCCGGGGAGGGGCTCGTGGATGCACTGCCCCAGCGCGGATTTCGCGTGGCCGACCTCGGGCTGGAAGCAGTGATGCGCCGCCTCGAGGTGCGGATGCTGCTCGAGCCCGGTATCGCGCGCTTAGCCGCCGCCCGTCGGGAACCGGCCGATCTCGTGGCGATGCGTGAGGCGATCAAGCTCGAGGCGGCCGCACGCGACTCGCGCGGCATCCACGACGCGAGTCGGCTGTTCCACATGAGTCTTGCCCGCGCAACTCACAACGACGCGATCTTCTCCACGCTTGACAGCCTCTGGATCGTGGAGGTCGGCCGTCGGCTACTGGCTCGCCGCGCCGGCGCCCCCAACTGGCAGCAGGGCGATGTCAGCGAGCACCAGGCGATCACGGACGCCGTCGAGCGTGGCGACGGCGAGCAGGCCGAGCGACTCGCCCGCGAGCACGTGGCCGATGCACTGCGCCACTGGAATCCCGTCGCCGAGAAGGAGAGCGTGCCAGCCTCCGAGGCTCGTGGCGCCGCCGCGTAGTCCTCTGCTGCCACGCTCATCCCGCGACCCCACACCATTCGAGCACGAACCGCGCAAGAACCTGCGCGCATGTATGCATCGACGACAGCGACACCCGCTCATCGATGCTGTGGTAGTTCTCGCCGCGCGGCCCGAAGCAGACCGTCGGAATGCCTGTGCGCAGGAAGTGTCGTGCGTCGGTGGTTGCTGTGGTTGGGCGCAGCGCGGGAGGCTCTCCGTGTACCTCGCCGTAGGCATGCCCCAGCACTCCGACCAGTGGCTGATCAACCGACAGCGCCCGGCCCTCGCACACGAAGCCGTCGTAGCGGACGCGCGGCGGGTTCGCGTATAGGAACGGGTGTCTTGCAGCGGCAGCGGCGACCGTCTCCTCGACACGTCGCTCCAGGGCGCGTGGTGAAACTCCTGGGTACATCGCGAGCCGGCACGACAGGGTGCACCAAGCGGGAACCGTCGAGCACCAATCGCCGCCGGAGATGACTCCCGGGTTCAGGTTGATCGGATGCTCCACGGCGTCGTATGGCGCCGGCGGGTCACGGTTCAGCTCAGCCTCCAGCTCGCGCAGCGCGCCCAGCACGACCTGCGCGGCTTCGATCGCGTTTGCTCCGGTAGCGGCGTAGGCGGCGTGGGCGGGTCGCCCGGCGATATCCACGTGGAACCACAGCACGCCGAGCTGGGCGATCGTGAAGTGATCGGGGTGTGGCTCGGTGATCACGCACGCATCGGCACGTACGCCGTCGAGCAGGCACATCAGCGTGCCGTTGCCCGTGCACTCTTCCTCCACGACCGACTGAACATGCAGGTCGGCGGCCAGCTGAGCGCCGGCTGCGCGAAGCGCCCGGACCGCCCCCGCGATTGCCACCAGTCCGGCCTTCATGTCCGCGGCCCCTCGGCCGTAGAGCCAGTCCCCGTCGCGTCGCGGGCTGAACGGCGGCGCGCTCCACAGCTCGGCGGGGGTCGCGGGGACCACGTCGACGTGGCCATTGAGGATCAGCGAACGCCCGCCCGAACCTGCCGCCGGCCAACACGCCACCACGCATCGTTTCCCGTCCACCTCCCACGAGAACGGCGAGGAATGCCGGTCGGCCCGCAGCGCGACCGCGTCGAGCCAAACGTCGCGGGGCGTAAGCCCGCATGCGCCGAACGCCTCCGCCATAAGGGCTTGCCCGGCCTCCTCCCGCCCGAGCACAGTTTCCGCTCTCACGAGGTCGGCGAGCAGCTCCTCCATCCAGTCACGCTGGAGGGTCACGGCGGCCGCGACGTCGATGGCGCCGGGGCTCACGCGACCGAGCCGTCGAGGATCTGCAGCGTCTTCAGGTCTGAGTAGAAGTCGAGCGCGTAGTCACCGCCTTCGCGCCCGATGCCCGAGATGCCCGCACCTCCGAATGGCGCGCTCAGATCGCGGACCAGGAAGGTGTTGACCCATACGAGTCCAGCGCGGACCGCTCGGCCCACCCGGTCTGCGCGGCCCATCGAGCCGGTGTAGATGATCCCGGACAGCCCGTAGCGGGTCGAGTTGGCCAGCGCCACGGCCTCCTGCTCGTCCGTGAAGGTCTGGAAGGTCAGCACCGGTCCGAACACCTCGCGCTGCACGATCTCCGCTTCGTTGCCACACGGCTCGAACAGCGTTGGCTCGAAGAACAGACCGTCGAGCCGCCGCCCGCCGCGCAACAGGCGGTGGCCATCGGCCTGCGCACGCTCCACGAAACCCTCCACCCGCGCGACGTGGTCGGGGTGGATCATCGGTGAGATCGTGGTGGCGTCGTCTCGGGGATCCCCCAGAACGTGGGCGTCCACGGCGGCGTGGAAGCGCTCCAGGAATTCGTGGCGCACCGACTCCTGTACGAGTAGTCGCGTGCCGGCCAGGCATACCTGTCCGGCGTCGTCGTACTGGCCGGCTGCCTTCGCCGCGGCCGCGTCGAGGTCCGCATCCTCGAAGACGATCAACGGCCCCTTGCCGCCCAGCTCGCCCGTGAACGGGGTGAGGTTGCGCGCCGCCGCCACGCCGATCTCCCGGGCGGTCTCGGGGGAGCCCGTGAACGACACCCGCCGGATCATCGGGTGAGCGACGAGCGCTGCTCCGGCCTCTTCGCCGATCCCCTGCAGCACGTTGAACACGCCGGGCGGAAAGCCCGCCTCGGCGCTCAGATCGGCGAGCAGCGAACAAGACAGCGGCGACCACTCCGCGGGCTTCAAGACGACCGTGCATCCCGCGGCCAAAGCGGGCGCGCACTTCCAGGTCGAGAGCATGAACGGCGCGTTCCACGGCGTGATCACCGCCGCGGGTCCGGCGGGCATCCGCTGCACGCGGTTCCATGTGCCGTTCGAGCGCCAATCGCGTTCCGCGTAGCCGCCGGCGAGGTCGGCATAGGCGCGGAAATTGCGGGCGCCTCGGGAAATCACCCGCGCGCGCAGCGAGCGGAGCAGCATCGCCATGTCGGCGCATTCGACCGCGGCCAGCGCGTCGACGTTGGCATCGATCAGCTCCGCCAGGCGATGCAGGTAGACCGCTCGCCCGGCCGCACCCAATGCCGCCCAGTCGGCGAAGGCGGCATGCGCGGCGCGAACGGCACGGTCGACGTCGTCGGCGTCGGCCCGCGCCACCTCGGCCAACGCGGACTGGTCGATCGGAGAGATCGTCTCGAAGCGGTTGGCACTGGCTGCGCGCTCGCCGCCAATGAAATGGTCGGGGCTGACCTCGACGCCCGCCACGCGCGCGGCCGCCGAGACACTCACGATCCCAGTTCCCGCACGGTCTCCAGGTCATCCACCGTGTAGGCGAACGTGAACCGGTAACCGCGGTCAATCGAGACGGGTGCGAGCAGCGTGTGCTCCTCGGCGGGAGCGCTGAACAACTCCAGCTCGGCCGGCCCGTCCCACACCTCGGACACCGAGCGATCGCGACTGCGCGCGCGTACCAGCTCGTGCACCGCGGGATCATCGTGGTGCCCGGCGGCCAGGCGGGGGAAGTGGCGCACGTTGACGATCGGTGGTGCCGTGTGCACCGAGCCCGAATCGCTGACCCGCTTAAGCGTGACCTCCGCTCTGGCGATCGCACGCCCGCGCGCGGAGCAGGTCGCCCCGAACCGCGAGCCGGCCCGCACCCCCGGCGCCGCCCGGCACTGCAGGGCATACGTACGCGTCATCCACACCTCCCCGCGTTTCTTCGGGAAGCCCTGAATCCAGCCGCGGGCGAGGGCAAAGTCCTGATCGACCCAGATGAACGGACAGGTCGTGACCTCCTCGTCACCGAGCAGCGCACTCATCACGATGTAGAACTCGCGGTAGTGTGAGCGGACCGGGTCGAGCAGCTCCTCATCCGTGTCTGAGCACGACTGCCAGTCGGCGAACACCGCCGCGCAGCGCCCCCGGTCCGGATGCGGCTCGAGCCCTTCGGGCAGCAGCGACACCACCACCTCCGGATCGGCGTGGTAATCGACGACGAGAAAATCGCCTACGTAGTGCCATGGCGGCGGCGGCACCAGACTGGAGGCGCCGCTCGGCGTACGCGGGGTCGTGTAGCCCTGCAGAGTCACGCGCGCACCTCAGGATCGGGCAGCGGGACCCCCAGCATCTCCAGGCTCTCCCGCTCGGACTCGATCGCCGCCGAGTCAAAGCGGAAGTACGAGCGCGGCGGTAGCGGCCCCCACGTGTTGGACGAGTAACGGTCATCAGGCCACTGGCGCGGCTGATGATCAGCTTGAAGCTGTTCCATGTCGCAGTAGAGCTCTACGAAGCATTCCTCCTCGACGATCCGCACGTAGGACGCGATGTTCCCGCCCACGCCGTGGCGCGCCGGCCCCCAACCCAGCCACCGCCCGTGCCGGCCGAGGTGGTCGAGCAGGACGCGCATGTGGCCGATGTCGACCAGCTCGAACGCCAGGTGGTGGAAGTGGGCATCGCCATGATCGATCAAAGCCATCACGTGGTGGTCCGAGCCCACGTGCACCCAAGCCCCGCTGTCACCCAACGTGTCGGTGAGACGCATGCCGAGCCCCTCGGTGTAGAAGCGCAGCTGCGCCTGCAGATCCCCAGTGAGGAAGTTCACGTGACCCAGCCGCCGCGGGTGCCCGACCGCGGCCAAACCCGCCGGCCGTGCGTGAGCCACCAAACGGGAGACCGGCTCGCGGTAGGGCAGAAGCACGATGACATTCCCGTCGGCGTCCGCGGTGCGCACTCTGCCCTCGCCCACCTCGACCCGCGCCTCAAACGCCGCAAGGTGTGCCCGTGCCTGCTCGGTTGAGCAGCTCTGCGCCAGCTCGTAGGCGACGTGATGAAACCCAATCGGCGCGTCGGCCAGCAGCTCTACTGCGCACGGCTCGTCGTCGCACGCCAATCGGGCCCGTTCGGCGCTGAGGTCCCGCACCGTCAACCCGAACTGCAGCGCCCAGCGCTCGGTCGCCTCCTTAAGATCAGCCACCCCTAAAGCCACGTGATCGACCCGCCGGACCGAGATCATCCGCCGCCATCCCCGCTCAGCGCCACCCGCTCGGCCTCGTCCTCCGGGATGGCCAGGGCGACGTGCAGCGTGTTTCCCGAGACGGCCGGCTGCTCGCCGGCCTCGCCCAAGTCAACCTCCCAGTCGACCACCGTGCTCTGCACGTGGCCCAGTCCGCTGATCTCCACCTCCACAATGTCACCCGGCTGCATCGGCCGCGAATTGGCCGGCGTACCTGTGAGAACCAAGTCCCCGGGCTCGAGCGTGATCAACCGGCTGAGGTCGGCCAGCTGGTAGGCCACGCCCCAGATCATGTCGTCCGCCGTGGTCTCCTGAACCACCTCGCCGTTCAGATGGGTGCGCAGCGTGAAGTCAGTGGGGTCGAACTCCGCCGCGGGAGTCAGTGCGGGGCCGAGCGGCAGGAAGCCGTCTTGACCCTTGACCCGCAGCATCGAGCCGCGGTCGGCGTGGCGGAAGTCGTGCAGGCCGACGTCGTTGGCGGGTGCGTAGCCGGCGACATACTCGAGCGCGTCGTCGATCGCCACACCCTTCATCCGCCGGCCGATCACCACCGCAAGCTCCCCCTCGTAATTGAGAAAGCGGGTCCCGTGGGGTCGGCGGATCTCGCCCCGATGGCCCGCCAGCGCGGTCGGCGGCTTCATGAAGAACGACGGTTCAGGAGGGAGACGCGCCTTGTATTCCTCGACGCGGCTGCGGTAGCTGAGATGAACGGCGAGGATCTTTGACGGCTCCACCGGCGCCAGATACCTCGCCTCAGCCTCGGGCACCGTGCGACCATTCTCCAGGACTATGACGTCGCCGTCAGGCCGTCCCGAGGTGGGCATTCCGTCAACGACGATTCGAACCGTTCTCGCGTCAGGCACGGCCAAATGATCCTCCAAAGAGATCGCGACCCGCAATAGTGTACAATGTATCCATAATGGGCTTGGAGAGGTCGACAGTCGATGGCGTCGCATCCCCGGCTGCACAGGCGCAGTCCTCCCCGCGTCCACTCGCCACCCCGTCATCCGCGACCCCCCACGCGGACGCCACCACGCCGCCTTTGGCCTCGTCCGAGATGTCTTCGTCGGCCGAGGAGGGCCCGGGTTCCCCGATGCCGGCGATCACGGGCGAGACCGCAGTCAGCGAGGTGATCGCGAGCCTGCGTGGCGCCGGCGTTCGAACCGCGCGCATCAGCCACTGCGACCTATTCGGAAAGTGCCGCTCCAAGGAGCTGCCAGTCGATCGCCTGGAGTTGGCCGTCGCCGGGCTGGGCTACTGCGTGATCAGCATGATCGAGGACATCCACGGCAATCCGCTCGACCTGCCCGGGTTCGCGGGCGACAGCTCGTTCCCAGACATGCACGCCGTGGCCGACCTGAGCACCGGCCGGGTGCTGCCGTGGGAGCCCGACACCGCCTGGTTCATCTCCGATCTGCACAACGACCGCGGGCTCTCGCCGCGCGGCGCCTTGCGCCGCGTATGCGCGCAACTCGAGACGCTCGGGATCAGCCCGCTCGTCGCGCCCGAGCTCGAGTTCTATCTGCTGCACCGCGGTGAATCACAGGCCCGCTACGGCGGCGCCACCGGCCTCGCGTACACGGCCGGCCGCCGCGCCGACCCGACCGGCGCGGTCAAGCGAATGCACCGGGCGCTCGATGAGCTGGGACTGGAGGTGACCGCGGCGCATCACGAGTTCTCGCCCGGTCAGTTCGAGATCAACCTCCACCACGGCCCGGCGCTCGAGGCTGCGGACCGGGCCTTCCTGTTCAAGGAGGCCGTGCGGGAGCTCGCCCACGCCGAGGGGCTCGAGGCGAACTTCATGGCCAAGCCGTTCTCAGACAGCGAAGGATCGAGCTTCCACGTTCACCTCTCCCTGGGCCGTGACGAGGAGAACCTGTTCGCGAAAGCCGGCGGCGAGCACGGGCTGAGCGACATGTGTCTGGCGTTCATGGCTGGTGTGCTCGCCCACGCCGAGGGCCTGACCGCACTCGGTGCGCCCACCATCAACAGCTATCGACGGCTGGTACCCGAGTCGATGGCGCCGACCCGGGCCGACTGGGGGCACGACCACCGCTTCACCTACATCCGGATCCCGCCCCACCGGGGCGCGGGCACCAGGGTGGAGGTGCGTGCCGCCGACGCCTCGGCCAATCCGTATCTGCTGCCGGCCGGCCTCCTCCTCGCCGGCCTGGATGGCATCAACCGGGGCATGCGCCCCGGTCCCCCCCACACCCCCGGCGCGGATGCGCATGGCCGCCCGCTGCCCTCCGGCCTGGCCGCGGCGCTCGACGCGCTCGAGGCCGACGAGGTCCTCGTGGATGGTCTCGGCTACGAGCTCGTGCGCACATTCGTGGCCCTCAAGCGCAACGAGATCGAACGGGAGCGCCGCCACGTGAGTGACTTCGACTGGGCGGAGTACGCCTTCCACAGCTGAACCGCGCAGCGGCTCGCCGCATCGCCGGCGTGCGCTGAACTCGCCCGGCGAGCGCTTGCGCGGCTAGCGTTCTGCCTGCACCGGATTGCGCAACGTGCCGACCCCCTCAACGTAGATCTCGACCACGTCGCCCTCGCGCAGGTAACGCTTGGGTACGCGCGAGTCACCCACCCCGCCGGGCGTTCCCGTGGCGATCACGTCACCGGGCTCGAGCGTGACACCGCGCGAGAGATACTCGATCAGCTCGACCACGGAGAAGATCAGGTCGCGCGTATTGGCGTCCTGCATGACCTCACCCGACACCGTCGTGCGCACGTCCAGATCGGTCAGCTCGAGACCGTCGAGCGAAGCAACCGATGGACCCAGCGGCGTGAAGCTGTCGAAGCTCTTGCCGAGCGTGAACTGCCGAAGCGGCGTCTCGAGCTGCGCCCGGCGACCAGACACGTCGTGCAGCGCGGTGATGCCACCCACTGCGGCGAGCGCATCCTCCCGCGTGGCCCGGTACGTGCGCCGGCCGATCACCACGCCCAGCTCGCCCTCGAAGTCCGGCCGGGTTTCCTCCCGCGGGATCACGATCGGCTGCTCGGGACCGACCAACGACGACGGCCACTTGGCGAACACCACCGGCACGTCGGGTACCTGCAAATCGGACTCATCGGCGTGCGAGCGGTAGTTGAGCCCGATGGCGAGGATCTTCTCCGGCACAACCGGGTGCAGCAGCACCACCTCGTCAACGCCGTACTCGGGTCCGGCGGCCTCGGCGATCACCCGCCAGCCAGCCTCGTCGGGCACGAACCCGCGCGCGCCGGCAGGCCCGGCATCGCGCACGGTGTCATCGTGGAGGGCGCCCACCCGCAGGGCGCCGCGCGGATCGGTGAAGCGGACTGCTCTCACTCCGCTGCCTCCTGTTCGGCCCTCAGGACCTTGATCGCGTTGACCGCGCGCGGGATGCCGGCGTACGGCGTCACCTGAAGGATGGCCTCCTCGATCTCGGACCAGGGCACGTCGATCGCACGCAGCGCCCTGATGTGTGCCGCCACCTGTGGATCGGAGGAGCCGAGCGCGACCAACACCGCGACGATGATCAACTCGCGCTCGCGCGCGGGCAACCCGGGGCGGCTGTGCACATCGCCGAAGGCCCAGTCCACGATCCAGTCCCCAAGCGCCCCCATCCGCTGTAGGAACGCCTCGCCGCCGGGCTCGTCAGCAAGCTCGGCCAGGCGGGCCAGCGCCCGCGCTCTTCGATCGCCGTCCTGCGCCATGTCCACCTCTTGAGCTAGTTCTTGAGCCGGATGGATATTTTATCCAGAACGGCTCGCATCACGTCCCCGACCTGTCAGACTCGACGCCGATGACAGCCCTGGCCTACCGGCTCGCCCAAGAGTCGTTCTCCGCAGCGGTGGTCGACCCGTTTCTGCGCGCTTGCGTCCGACGGTCCTGATCACCGGCGGCGGCACGGGGATCGGTGCCGCAGTGGCCAAGCGGATGGCGGCCGATGACTGGGCCGTGTGCGTCGCCGGTCGCCGGGACGAGCCGTTGCAACGCGTCGCCGCCGAGATCGGCGGGCACGTGGTCGCCGGAGCCGACGTCGGCCAGCCCGCCGGTGCGGAACGCGCCGTCCACGGCTGCCTCGAGCGGTTCGGGGGACTGGACGCGCTGGTCATCAGCTCCGGGACCGGCGCGGGCGGCGCGGTCGGCGAGCAGACGCTCGAGCGATGGGCCATGGTGCTGCAGACCAACCTCACAGGCGCATTCCTCGTCTGCCACGCGGCGATCGATGCATTGCTCGAGTCCCGCGGCGCAATCGTCACGGTCGCCTCGCTGGCCGGCCTGCATGCCTCACCAGAGTCCGTCGCGTACTGCTCGTCCAAGGCCGGGCTGATCATGCTGACAAAGTGCATCGCCCTGGACTACGCGGCGCGCGGCATACGCGCCAACTGCGTCTGCCCCGGCTGGATCGAGACGGAGATGGCCGACCGTGCGATGGACGAGCTCGCCGGCGACCACGCCACCGACCGCGCGGGCGCCTACGAGTTGGCCACGGCTGCCGCCCCCGCACGCCGCCCCGGCACCCCCGAGGAGGCGGCCGAGGCAGTCGCCTGGCTCGCCTCACCAGCGGCCTCGTACGTCAATGGCGCGGTACTTACGGTCGACGGCGGCCTCTCGATCGTGGACGCCGGGACGCTCGCATTTGCGCGCGGCAGCGCCACTCCGGGAACGACGACAGCGGACTGATCGGACCCGATCCGCGGTCACGACTCGTTCTCGGGTCGCGATCGTGATCAACCGGTGAGCGTCGGCCGGGTCGGTCCCTCGGCGTTGGCAGTTACGCGGGCGCATCGGCGGCAGCGAGCACTGCTTGTCTTGCCCGGGAGTAATGTGTAATGTACTCAAAATCGGGCCGCGCGAAGTTGAGGAGCCGAGGAGAGAGCCATGACAGACCAGACCGTTGTCGCCGAACCCAGCGGCGACCTGGGCCCCCGCAGGCTGACGCTGATCCACGCGGTTGGGCAGGCGCTCGGGATTGGGCCAATCTTCTCCGTCGGGGCAGTCAGCGGCCTGGTGGCCGCCGTCGCCGGCTTCAACACCCCGCTCTCGATCCTGTTCGGCAACATCGGCGCGCTCGCGATCGCGTACGCGATCTCCCTTTACGCGCGACGCTGGGCCGGCGCCGGCGCGCTCTACGAGTACCTGGCGCGCTCGGTCGGCAACTCGTTCGGCGTGTTCTCCGCCGGGACCTACCTGGCTGGAGTGCTGATGCTGGGATGTGGCGGCATCTACCTCGGGCTGTGCTTCCTCGTGCAGGGGTTCTTCGCCGCCCATCTCCACGCGAACATTCCCTGGTGGGCCGGCGGCCTGGCCGGGATAGTGGTCGCCTTCACGCTCAACCACTTCGGCGTGCGACTGGCGGTGCGCAACGTGCTGATCATGGCCGGCTTCTCGACGATCCCGTTCCTGATCCTGTCGATCGTCATCATCGCCAAGGGCGGCATCGGCGGCAACACGTGGTCGGTGTTCGACCCCGGCCAGACGTCCGTCAACGCAGTGTTCAACGGCGTGTTGTTCGCGATCCTGCTGTTCGTCGGCTTCGAGGCGGCGGCATCGATCGCCGAGGAGATGCACGCGCCGCGCAAGTACATCCCGGTCGCGCTGATCCTGACCGTGTTCCTGAGCGCGGTCCTGTACCTACTGGTCACCTACGCGGCCACGATCGGCTTTGGTCGCGCGGCGCTGCTCAAGAACGCGTGGGCCAGCTCGCCGGACGCGATGGGCACCCTGGCGCAGACCTACGTGGGCTCCTGGCTGAGCGTCCTGATCGACCTCGCGATCATCATCGACGCGCTCTCGCTCGCGATCGCGATCATGGTCACGGGCGCGCGACTGCTGTTCGCGCTCGCACGCGACGGCCTGCTGCCCAGCGTCCTGACGAGGACCTCGCGCCACAGCACGCCTCTGTCGGCCAACGTGTTCATCGCGGGCTGGGGAATCATCATGCTGCTGTGGACGGCGGTCACCGACTACGCGCCCACCGGCAGCGCCAACGTGATCCAGACGTTCACGATCGGCGCCAACGCCGGCAGCTTCCTCGTGGAGACCCTCTATCTCTTCCTCGCGGTGTACGGGCTGGTCCTCGTGTGGCAGGGCTGGCCCGCCTGGAGCGAGCGCTGGTGGCGCTTCATCGTCGTGCTGATGGCGATCGCCGCGCCGATCCTCGCCTTCAAGGGCTCGCTCGACCCGTTCCCGCCCGAGCCCATCGCCCAGGGCGTCTGGATCTGGCTGGTCGGCATGTTCCTGTCGCTCGTCTGGTGCCTTTGGCTGCGGGCGAGACGGCCCGAGCGGGTCCGCGCCGCGGCGGCGCATGCAACCGAGCATGACGCCGCGGCGAGCGAGAGCTCCATTCCAACCGAGTCAGTCGCGAGCTGACTAGCGCCGATGCCGGCGGCAAGCCGGGGCGCGATGGGTGGGCGTGGGGCTCGGCAACAAGCAACAAGTAACCGACGTTTTGCATACATTACTCAAAGGCTGGTAGCGTGACGGTATGAGCGCGGGGACGCTCGAGGCGATCAATCTCCTGGACTACGACCTGTTCGCCGATCGTGAGCCGTGGGAGGTCTTCGACCTGCTGCTTCGCGAGGCGCCCGTTTACCGACATCCGGAGCCGGACGGGGACGGCTTCTGGGTCGTGACCCGCTACGACGACGTCCTGGCCGTGGTCCGAGACCCGAAGACGTTTTCCTCCGAGGTCGGCGGGGCGGCCACGATCGAGAATCTGCCCGACGACGTCCTCGAGGCGCGGCGCAACCTTCTCGAGTTCGACCCACCAAAGCACGGACGCTACCGACGCCTGATTTCCACGAGCTTTACCCCGGGCGCGGTAGCCCGTCACGAGCAGTGGCTGCGTGGGCTGGTCTCGCATCTGCTCGACGGTGTGCCCTCCGGCGAGCCCTTCGACCTCGTCGAACACCTGGCCGCGCCGGTTCCGATCCGCGTGCTCGCGCGCATCCTCGGCCTCCCGGACCAGCAGCTACCCCGGCTGATCGAGTTGGGCGATCGCTTGTTGGTCGACACCGACCCCGAGATCGTCGGCGACGCGGCCTACCACGGTGAGCGGCCCGAGGACCGCTACAAGCCGTTCGGGTCGCCATGGGCCGAGGAGTTGTGCGCGCTCGGCCGCGAGCATTACGCCGCGCGGCGCGCCGATCCACGCGACGACGTGCTCACGCGTATCGCCACAGCAGAGCTCGACGGATGCCCGCTGTCCGAACGCGACCTCGACAACATGTTCGCGCTGCTGATCGTGGCGGGCAACGAGACCACGCGCCAGGCGATTGCGCTCGGGACGCTCGCGCTCGCTCAGAATCCCGACCAGTTCGCTCGCGTGCGCGAGGATCGCGACCTCGTGTCGTCCGCCGTCGAGGAGGTGCTGCGCTACAGCTCCCCGGTCTGGTTCTTCCGACGTACCGCGACCGCCGACACGCAGCTGCGCGGCGTACACATCGCGGCGGGCGATCGCGTCACCGTGTGGTTCGCCGCCGCCAACCGAGACCCAGAGCACTACCCGGACCCGCATCGCTTCGACGTCGCCCGGAACCCCAGCGACACGCTCACGTTCGGCCGGGGGGGCCCGCACCACTGTCTGGGCGCACACCTCGCTCGGATGGAGCTCAGGGTCTTCCTGGAGGAACTCGTCGAGCGCGTGCGCTCGGTCGAGCTCGCCGGTGAGCCCCGGCGGCTGCGTTCCAACTTCACCAACGGTCTCAAGCGCCTCCCGGTCCACCTGCACCTTGCCTAACCCGCCCCGCCTCGTGCTTGTCCTGAGCGAGAACTGGACGCTCGTCTCACCGCGCGACCTGCGGGCCGTCGTGCGAATGGCCCAAGAGGCGGAGGACGCCGGAATCGACGGTGTCATGTTGAGCGAGCACATCGTGCTCGGCCCGAGCGCCGGCGCCCACGGACGGATGGCCAACCCGCGCGACTACGCCGCTCCGGGCAACCAGGATCCAGCCACGCCGTGGCCCGACTCGGTCGTGTTGATGAGCGCCATCGCCGCCTCCACCGAACGTGTCCGGCTGATCGGCGCCGCCATCATCGCGCCGTTACGCCACCCGCTGCTGCTGGCCCACCAGCTTGCCACGCTCGATCTGCTGAGCGGCGGCCGCCTGGTCGTCCAACCCACCGTGAGCTGGCTGGACGAGGAATACGAAGCGCTTGGGGTGCCATTCGCACAACGGGGCGCGCTACTCGATGAGCACCTGGCGGCCTGGCAGGTGCTCTGGCGCGACACTCCCGCGAGCTTCGAGGGTGAGCACTACCGCTTCAGCGACGTTTATCTGGAACCGAAACCCACACGGCCGGAGGGGCCAACGCTGTGGTTCGGCGGGCAGAGCGCTTCGTCGTGGATCGTGCGGCGGCTGGTCGCCTACGGCCACGGCTTCCACCCGTTCGGCCAGCCCAGTTCGGAAGAGCTCCGGCCACTCCGGACCGCCCTCGCGGCTGCTGGCCGCGACTTCGGCGACCTCGAGGTGGTTGGTGGAATCCGTCCCCGCTTCCCCGATGACAGCAGCCCAGCGGATCTCGACGAGGCGGCGGAGCAGATTCCCGCGCAGCTCGCGGCGGGTTACACGACGATCTGCTTCAAGCCTTCCCAGTACACCGATGACCTGGCCGAGGTCGGAGCCCTGTGCCGTCGCCTCGTGGACCGTGTGGCGTCCCTCGTCGCCGTCTGAGTCATGGGGGTAAAGCCCGGCCTCGTCCTGCAGCACGGTCCCGCCGGACCGCCGGGCGTTTTCGGTGAGTGGTTGGGCCGCAAGGGGATCGAGCACGAAATCGTGCCCGTGTGGCGGAACGCCACGCTCCCTGACCCGACTCCTCGCCGCTTCATCGTCTCACTCGGCTCGCAGCACTCAGTGAGTGACCGCGAACCCGACTGGATCCCCGCCGAGCTCAGCCACCTGCGCCAGGCAGTGGCGGCGGACGTGCCTGTGCTCGGCCTGTGTTTTGGCGGACAGGCGCTGTCGACGGTTCTCGGCGGCGGCGTCGGCACGCTGGAGCGCCCGGAGATTGGATGGCTGCGAGTCCGCACCAAGAGCGACTGGCTGGCACCCGGGCCGTGGCTTCACTATCACAAAGAGGTCTTCCACGTGCCGGCGGGTGCCCAGCAGCTCGCAGAGAATGACGTGGGACCAGCCGCGTTTGCCGTTGGGCCGCACCTAGGCGTCCAGTTCCATCCCGAGGCGACGCCGGAGATGGTCGATACCTGGGCTTCCAAGGACGACAACCTTAAGGCGGCCGCTGTAACGCACGAAGAGCTCGCGGCCCAGAGCGCCCGCTACGCAGCCGAGGCGCGCGAAGCGGCGCTGCGTCTCTTCGATGCCTGGTGGAGAACGGCTGAAGGGAGGATGAGGTGAAGGCAGTCGGGCAGTTCCCGCTCGGGGCGCAGCTGCGCCTCGCGGACCTCGAGCGCTTCGACAACGCGCCGCTACTACACCGCCTACGCGAACACGAGCCTGTGAGCTGGTTCGCCGAACAAGGCGTCTGGCTGGTCACGAGCAAGTCGCTCTTCGACCAGGTTCAGACGGATCCCGCCCACTTCGTCGTTGACGTGCCGGGAAACCCACAGCGAATCGTGCTCGGGGAGCAGATGCTCGCTCTCGACGGGGAGCAGCACGCCCGGCATCGCGCACCGTTCGCGCCTTCATTTCGCTACGGCGCGGTGCGCGACGCGTTCACCGACACCGTCGCGGAGCGGGTGGAACAGCTGCTTGACGCGCTCGTTGGCGCTGGCACGGCCGAGCTCGGCGCCGCTTTCGCCAACCCGTTTGCGGTCTCCGTGGCGAGCGACATCCTCGGGCTCGGCCTCGAGCACGTGGAGGAGGTGCACGACATCTACACGGCCTTCGCCGAAGGCATGGTGCGCTACCAGGATCCCGACCCGGTCGCGCACGCGGCACGGGCGCGCGAGCGACTCGCAGAGTTTCTCGTACCCCGCATCGAAAAACTGCGAGCCGCGCCCGACGGGTCGCTGCTCTCGTCCGTCATCCACATGGAGGCCTGGTTGGCCGACGACGAGGAGCTCCTTGCGAATCTTCGCGTGATCCTGTTCGGCGCGATCGAGACCGTTGAGTCGATGATCCTCAACACCACGTGGGCGCTCCTGCACCATCCCGATGAGGTGTCCAAGCTGCGCCAGGACCCGAGCCTATGGCCAGCCGCGGTGCAGGAAGGACTCCGCTGGATCCCGCCCGTCGGCTACACCGACCGCTGGACAACCTGCGACATCGAGCTAGGCGGCGTGCTCATCGCCCGCGGCGACTACGTGATCCCCGTCATCCACGCGGCCAATCGCGACCCCGCCGCATTCCCCGACCCGGACCGATTCGACGTCACTCGCGCCGGCAATCGCCAGAACCTCTCTTTTGGCAAGGGCATCCACATGTGCCTGGGCGTCAACCTGGCCCGCATCCAGGGTGCTACCGCGCTGCGCCGGCTGTTCGAGCGCCTCCCCGCGCTGAGCCTCGATGAGACGCGACGGAGTGAGCCGCAGGGGTTCAACTTCCGCCGGCCGCCACATCTTCACGTGAACTGGGACCCCGCTGCTGAGCAAGCGGCGTGACCCGAGAACCCGCGGACCTAAAGCACAACCGAAGCAGACGCAGCAAGGAGACGCGCTACATGACCGAAACGCAGACGCACCGGCCAACCGCTTCCTCCCCGACGCCGCGAACACCGGCACGCGCCGACACAGTGGGGAGCCTGCTCAGACCACCCAGGCTGCGCAAGCTGTTCGAAGAGCTATTCGCCGACAAGGACACACAGATCACCAACTTCGTGGAAGGCAATCGCCAAGATAGGCTCGACGAGCTCAATGCCCTCGCCGACGAGGTGATCCGCGACGTAGTAACGCGCCAGATCGCCGCCGGCCTCGACGTCATCAGCGACGGCGAAATGCGCCGGGCGCTCTTTGAGAACTCCCTGTACGAGGGGATCGAAGGGATCTCGCCGAACCCGCGCAAAATGGACTTCACCGACGCCGACTCCGACGCCGTCGAGCCGCCGAGCACGCCCAAGATCAGCGGCAAGGTGCGCAAGGTCTCCAGTCCAGGCGCCCGCGAGGCGGCCTTCCTGCGTTCCGTCACCGACTTCCCGTTCAAGGTCACCTTCCCTGCCGCGTCCATGCTGCTCTTCCCCGAGACCGCATTGGAGCCGGGCGTCTACCGCGATCGCGACGAGATGGTCGCCGACATGCTCGGGATCTACCGCGAGATGGTGAACGACGCCGTTCAGGCCGGCGCGCGATACATCCAGTTCGACTTTCCGATCTACCCGTTGCTGATCGACCGTCGGTCCGCCGACGCTCTTAAGGAGCTCGGCGAAGACCTGGACTCCTTGCTGACCAAGGCGATCGCCGCCGACGCGGCCGCCGCGGCCTCGGTTCCCGACGGGATCACAACCGCGCTACATCTATGTCGCGGCAACTACCGATCGCACTGGTTCCTCGAGGGCGCGCTGGACTCGATTGCTGAGCGCATCTTCACTGAATTGCCGTACGACCGATTCTTGTTCGAGTGGGAAGACACCGAGCGCGAAGGCGGATACGAGCCGATCCGACACGTCCCAAAGGGCAAGGTGATGGTCATGGGCATCGTCAACACCAAGGTCCGCGACGTGGAATCCGAAGACGACCTCATGCGACGAATGGACGAAGCCGCGTCACACCTTGACCACGCTCAGCTTGCGATCTCCCCACAGTGCGGCTTCGCATCAGTGTGGGAGGGAAACGCCACGGACGAGGACGTCCAATGGCGCAAGCTCGAGTTGGTCGGCCGCGTCGCCGATCGTATCTGGGGAACGAGATAGCAAAACATCTCTGAGGGTCAGCACGAGCTCGTAGTCGACCGCCATTTCCCACCCCAGGCCGCGGCGCGCCTAACCGCCTAGCTGGCGCCTTAGCCGCGGGTCCGGAACAGCGTACGGACGTGACCGTCGATGAATTCTTCGATGCAGCGGGCATCTCGATCGTTCCGATCGACCGCGCGGTCGCTCGGCGCGCGGCAGCGCTCCGAGCTGCGCATCAGTCGGTGCGGCTCCTGGATGCGATGTCGCTGGCGCCTGCGATCGCGACCGAGCCGGCGCTGCTCACGCTTGACAAGAAGCTGCGCCAGATCGCCCGGCACCTTTCAGCATCATCCTGAGGCGGACCACGGAGCGAACGATCGCGTTGCGGTTTCCGCGCGAAGGAGGGCCGGCCAGCGTGGGCTCCGAGATACACCTCGGCGAGTGGCAGCAGGGCTCGGCGGATCAGCATGCCGACGGTGGCGCGGCTGCTCGACGCCTTGAAGTCGCCGTGGTCCGGTGATCGCTGC